>VAXT01000213.1 GCA_005883245.1 Actinomycetota bacterium
CGCAGTGAGCGCTTCCTCGAGCGGCTGAAATTGCGCGAGCAGTGTGGGCTCGATGCCCTCCCCGGTCTTGTAGTCGGCCCAGAGGCGATTGCGGAAGGACTCGATGACGTGGTCGGTCGCCACGCCGACGTGCGTGGCTCCCTGCTCGATCATCTCCAATACCGAATGGAGCACGCCGCCGACGGCGCCGAAAGGCTGATCTTCACCCTGCGTGGCGTGGCGCCGGCCGTAGAACTGGCGGAACAGCTCGTACGTCCCGTCCACGAGATGAACGATCATCGTCCGGAGCGCGCTCGAGCGGCGCGCTCCAGGAGCAGTGTCCGCTCGCGGGCGTTGCGGGTGAGCGACGCCGCGCGCTCGAACTCGGCGCGCGCCTCGGCGAAGCGGCCGAGCTTGTCGAGGAGGTCGCCGCGCACGGCCGGTAACAGGTGGTACGCCTCGAGTGACGGCTCCGACGTCAGCGTGTCGACGACCTCGAGGCCGGCTGCCGGACCGAACGCCATCCCCAGCGCCACCGCTCGATTGAGGTCCACGACGGGGGACCCTACCAGCTGGGCGAGCGCGTCGTACAGCGCCACGATGCGGGTCCAGTCCGTGTCTTCCGGCGTGCGGGCCCGCGCGTGACAGGCGGCGATCGCGGCCTGGAGCGCGTACGGGCCGTACCCGCCGCCGGGCGCCTCGGCCCGCTCCAACGCCGCCAGACCGCGACGGATGAGGAGGTGATCCCACCGTCCTCGGTCCTGATCGAGCAGCAGGATCGGCTCGCCCGCCGGGCCGACGCGCGCCCCCGAGCGTGACGCCTGGATCTCCATCAGCGCGACGAGACCGTGCACTTCCGGCTCCTCTGGAACGAGCTCAGCCAGGATCCGGCCGAGCCGAAGGGCGTCCTCGCACAGCGCCGGTCGCATCCAGTCGTCCCCGGCAGTCGCCGAGTAGCCCTCGTTGAAGATGAGGTAGATCACCTCGAGGACCGACGAGAGGCGGGCGGCGAGATCGGGCCCGCGCGGCACCTCGAACGGCACGCGCGCCGCCGCCAGCGTCCGCTTCGCCCGCACGATGCGCTGCGCGATCGTGGCCTTGGGCACCAGGAAGGCCCGTGCGATCTCGTCGGTGGTCAGGCCGCCGAGGAGACGCAGCGTCAGCGCCGTGCGCGCCTCGGTCGTGAGCACGGGATGACAGGCCGTGAACATAAGGCTGAGCAGATCGTCACCGACGTGATCGTCGAGCGCGGCGGCCAAATCGCCCTCGGGGCTCTCCTGCCGAGCCGCGACCTCGTGACCGAGCTCCTCGTGCTTGCGCTCGAGCAGCTTGCGCCGACGCAGGGAGTCGATGGCCCGATGCTTCGCGGTCGCCATGAGCCAGGCACCCGGGTTGTCCGGGACGCCCGACTCCGGCCACCGCTCGAGCGCGGCGACCAGCGCGTCCTGCGCGAGATCCTCCGCCAGGCCGACGTCACCCGTCATCCGCGTGAGTCCCGCGATCACCTTGGCCGACTCGATCCGCCAGACGGCCTCGATCGCGCGGTGGGCATCGGACGTCGTCACCGCTTGCGCTCGTTCTGCGCGATGCGCGCCTTGACGAGCTTCCGCACCAGCGTGGTGGGAAGGGGCTTTTCGACGGTGAAGCGGATGGTCCCCTTGGACGTCTGGTACGGCGCGAGCGCCTTCTTGTAGGCCTTCGCGAGAACGGTGCTCATGAAGAGGCTGCAGTGGTCCTTGAACGCGGCGTAGCCCACCAGCATGCCATGGTGCTTGAACATCGGGATCCCGTAACTGATGGCCTCGGTCGCCTTGGGGGCGGCCGCCTTGATCGTCTTGCGCAGCTTCTGGAGAGCAGCCCGCGGCGCGGGTGGGACCGCCCTCAAGTAGGCGGCCACGGAGGCGAATTTTTTCATGATACGAAGAACTCCTTCAGGACGGGGGCGAGCGCCGCCGCCGCCACGTTGTGGGTCTGATCCGGGATCGTGCGGAGTCGCGCGCCCGGGATGACTTCCGCGAGCCGCTGCGCCGCGTCGCGCAGCACCGGCACGCTCTTCTCACCGCTGATCACGAGCGTGGGCATCGTGAGCGAGGCAGCCCGTTTGGTGGGTAACGAGAAGTCTCCCATGATCGCCGAGTCGTACTGAAGCGAGGGGGCTATCGCCTTGAGCTTGGACCACATCGGCAGGAACCGGAACACGGCCACCAGCCAGCCGGGCATACCAATGACGTCTTTCATGTAGAACTTGACTGCGTCGCCGCGTCGGCCCTCGGCGATGAGCTGCACGAGCTGCGCGTGATGGTTCGCGGGAGGCCGGTGCGCGGGCGTGCCGACCATGAACGGTGGCTCGTACAAAGCCAGCTTCTTGATGCTCAGCCCGCTCGCGGCGGCCTCGAGGGCGAGGGCCGCGCCGGACGAGATGGCGTAGACGAATGCCGATCCGCCGGCCTCGCGGATCAAGGCGTCGATGTCGTCGACCTCCCGCTCGACGGCATAGGGCGCCGTGTCGCCGCTCTGGCCGCGGCCCCGGCGATCGTACAGGAACACCGTGAAGTCCCGTGCGAACAGCGGCGCCAGTTTCGGCATCGGCCCGAACGCCCGGCTGCAGAACGCGCCGTCAACCAGGATAACGGACGGTTTTTCCCCTGGGCCCAGGCGATCGTAGGCGATCGTCGTGCCGTCGCGCGAGCGTACCTGGCTCACGCGAGGTCCAGCTTGCGGAAGCGCTCGACCGACTCGCTGGGACCGAAGTCGTCCAGCTCGTAGAGCTGACGCACCTCGATCTCGCCGTCCGTCAGAGCGGGATTGGGGAAACGCCTGGCCCATTCGAGCGCCTCCTCCCGCGACTTCACCTGGATGAGC
>VAXT01000214.1 GCA_005883245.1 Actinomycetota bacterium
TAGAGCACGTCGGGGTAGCGCCGCGCCCAGTTCCACGCCCGGAGGGCCGCCGCGAGGGCAGAATCGGACAGCCCTGGCAGCGGACCCCTAAGCGGCCTCACGACGCGGCTGGCCTGTGCCATGACCGCCGCGAAGTCGAGCGCCGCTGCCGTGCTCTTCTGCACGACGTAGCGGGGCGATCTCGCCTCCGCGGGGCTAACGAAGCCTTCGAATCTCGGCTCGGTGAGCTTGTGGTACACGCCCCCATCGGCGGGGTCCTGCATGGTGAGCATCCAGCGCAGGTTCCACAACGCTTCCTGGATCAGGTCGGGCACGGCAGCACCGGACTCAGGAATGGCGACGTCGAGGGCACGCACGTACTCGGGGAAGTCCTCGTAGAGCGAGAGGAGCGTGGCGACCGTGACGCCCGAGTTGACGATGTACTTGTTGTAATCTCCGGCGTCGTACCACCCACCGGGCGAAGAGATCACGGTTCCGGCCGGGCGCCCGGCGCTCGCAGCGGATGGATGCACGAGCACGCGGGTGTCGGGGTGGCCCGCGGGTCGGCTCCACTTGCCGGCGTAGCGGGGCTCGAGCGGCAGCGACGCGCGCTGGAAGTAGAACGCCTTCAATGCGGCCCGCACCAGCTGCTCGTGCACGCGGGGTCGGATCGCGAAGGGGTGCGAAGCCCCGAGCCCCGGAACGAGGACGACGTACTGTCCGGGGGTCCGTAGCGCCGAGAAATCCGCGGCGCGTGTGGTGTCCGAGGCCAGGGCCGTGCCGCGGGGCGGGCCGATCAGGCCCGTGAAAGCCGTGTCCCTCAGGTCGGGGGTCAGGATGTAAAACGTCGCTCCTGCCTCCCCCAGGATGAAGGCTGCCTTGGGTCCATCCGGATAGAAGCCGAGCTGATTGAGGCGGATCGCGTCCGTGGGCGCTCGTTGAACGCCCGGCGAGGCCAGCAGCACGAGGGGCAATAGTGCCCCCAATCGGAGATCTTGCATTATCAAAATGTTTGGAATAAGTTCGCGCCGTCCCGGGCTCCGAGACAACCCCGAGCGCCATTGCCGGCTCGGAGCCCGGCTCTTCCGTGGAGCCTCGGAGGCCTATGTCCACCCCCAACTCGTGTCTCGATGGGAAGTGGCTGCTCGCGGTTGCGCTCTTGCTGGTTGGCATGGCCCCGGCGCGAGCGCAGCAGCAGATCTCCGGTCGCGTGACGGCGGCCGGCACCGGAGAGCCGATCGCCGGCGTGCACATCGGACTGCGGGGCAGCTCGGTCAGCGCGCGCTCCGACGCGGCCGGTCGTTATACCCTGGCGGCACCCTCCTCGTCGGGCGTGCTGGTGTTTTCCCGGATCGGCTTCGCGCGCCGGGAGGTGCCGTTCGAAGGCCAAGCGGTCGTCGACGCCGAGCTGTCGCCGGCTGCGATCGAGCTGGAAGGGACCGTCGTCGTCGGCTACGGCGAGAAGTCACGGGCAACGCTCACCGAGTCGGTCGGCACGATTTCGACGGACGAGATCCGCCAGATCCCGGTCGCGAGCCCCGAGGTGGCGATTCAGGGTCGGGTCTCCGGAATTCAGGTACAGCAGGAATCCGGGAATCCCGGCGCTCCGGTCGCCGTCCGCATCCGGGGCGTGGGCACCGTGGGGAACACGCAGCCGCTGTTCGTCGTAGATGGGCTCCCCGTCGGCCGGGCCGACGACCCCACGAGCAGTCCGCTGCGCACCATCAGCCCCGACGACATCGAGACCATCTCGGTCCTGAAGGATGCATCGGCCGCCGCGGTGTACGGCGTGCAGGCCGCCAACGGCGTGGTCTTGATTCAGACCCGTCGCGGCCGCGCGGACAAGCCGACGGTCGAGTATCGGATGTCCGCGGGCGTCCAAAACTTTCCGCAGCGCTACCACATGTTGAACTCGGCGCAATGGTTCGAGCTCGGGCAGGAGTCGTTCGACAATTACAACGCCCAGTTCGGCTACACCCCGGGCAACACCTCGTATCGTAAGTTCACCGACTGGCTGCTGGCGCAGCAGCCGCAGCTCCTCACGCGCAACACCGACTGGCACGACGTGGTCGCGGTCCAGAATGCCCCGCTCATCGATCAGTCCCTGTCGGTCTCGGGCGCGAGCGATCGGACGAACTACTACGTCTCCGCCAGCTACTACCGCCAGGATCCGATCATCTCGCGGTGGAACTTCAAGCGCCTCAGTTTTCGCGTGAACAGCGATTTCCGGGTGAACGATCGGGTGCGCTTCGGCGAGACCTTCGGAATCTCGAACGCGTGGACGCTGCGGGGGCAGAACGACGGGTACAACGGCCAGCTGCTGGTCAACGCGCTGTCGTTGCCGCCCTTCTTCCGCTACCGCGACGAGGACGGCTCGGTGCCGGGCAACCGGTACGG
>VAXT01000215.1 GCA_005883245.1 Actinomycetota bacterium
CGCTGAAGGAGACGGTCGTCTTTCCCGAGTCGATGACTCCGCTCGCCATCGGCCAGGAGCGATCGATCAAGCTGATCGACGACGTCGCCGCCGGAGAGCGCCTGCTGGCCCTCGTCGCGGTGAGGAACGAGGAGGCCGACCCGCCCGGCTTCGGCGATCTCTACGAGATCGGCACCGCCGCGGTCATCCACAAGCTCATCCGCGTGCCCGACGGGACACTGCGGATCCTCGTCCAGGGCATCGAGCGGCTGCACCTCGACTCGCCGGTGGGCAACGAGCCGTATCTCGTCGCGGAGTTCTCGGTGCGACCCGACGTCCTCGAGGAGTCGCGGGAGGTCGAGGCGCTGACGAGGAACGTCCAGAACCTCTTCGCACGCGTGATCGGCCTCGTGCCCTACCTCCCGGAGGAGCTGCAGCTCGCCGTCGCGAACGTCGAGGACCCGAGCGCGCTTTGCCACCTCGTCGCGTCGACGATGCGCCTCAAGACCGAGGAGAAGCAACATCTCCTTGAGCTCGTGAACGTCGAGGAGCGGCTGCGCGCGGTATCGACGATTTTGAATCGCGAACTCGAGGTCTTGGAACTAGGAACAAAAATTCAATCGCAGGTCCAGTCGGAGATGGAGCGCGGCCAGCGTGAGTTTTTTCTCCGCCAACAACTCAAGGCGATCCAGGAGGAGCTGGGTGAGGGCGACGCCGACCAGGCCGAGATCAACGAGCTGCGCGAACGGCTCGAGGCGCTCGACCTTCCCGAGGACGCGGAGAAGGGGGCGCAACGCGAGCTCGCTCGACTCGAGAAGCTGCCTCCTGCGGCCGCGGAGTACGGAGTGATCCGCACATACCTGGAGTGGATCCTGACGCTGCCGTGGAACACAATGACCGAGGACAACCTCGACCTCGACCAGGCGCGCCGCGTGCTCGACGAGGACCACTACGACCTCGACAAGGTCAAGGAGCGCATCATCGAGTACCTCGCCGTCTCGAAGCTGAAGCGCGAGGTGTCCGGGCCGATCCTGTGCTTCGTCGGGCCGCCCGGCGTCGGCAAGACCTCGCTCGGCCAGTCGATCGCCCGCACACTCGGGCGCAAGTTCACGCGCCTCTCGGTCGGCGGCGTGCGCGACGAGGCTGAGATCCGCGGCCACCGCAGGACGTACATCGGCGCGATGCCGGGCACGATCATCCGCTCCCTGCGGGACGCGGAGTCGATGAACCCGGTGCTGCTGATCGACGAGATCGACAAGATGGGCGCCGACTTCCGCGGCGACCCCGCGAGCGCGATGCTCGAGGTGCTGGACTCGGAACAGAACAGCCACTTCCGCGACCACTACCTCGATCTGCCGTTCGACCTGTCGAAGGTGCTCTTCATCTGCACGGCCAACACGCTCGACACGATCCCCGGCCCGCTGCTCGACCGTATGGACGTGATCCAGCTCGCCGGCTACACCGAGGACGAGAAGCTCGGGATCGCGAAGCGGTACCTCGTCCCGAAGCAGCGGGAGGCACACGGCCTCACGAAGAGTCGACTCGTCATCCCGGACGGTGCGCTCCGTACGGTCATCCGCGAATACACGCGTGAAGCGGGGGTCCGCAACCTCGAACGGCGGATTGCCGACCTCTGCCGCAAGGCCGCGACGCAGATCGCGAAAGGCGAGGCGGAGAAGCTGCGCGTCGACGACAGTTTGCTGCGCGACTGGCTCGGACCGCGCCGTTTCGCCGGCGAGGTGCGCAAACGGACGTCCGATCCAGGCGTCGCCACCGGCCTGGCGTACACGGCCGTGGGGGGTGACGTGCTCTTCATCGAGGCGACCGCGTACCCCGGCAAAGGGCGTTTGACGATCACCGGGCAGCTCGGCGAGGTGATGCAGGAGTCCGCGCAGGCCGCGCTCTCATGGGTCCGCGCCCACACCGACCGGCTCGGCCTGCCGGAGGACTGGTTCACGACCCATGACGTGCACCTACATGTTCCCGCGGGTGCCGTGCCCAAGGACGGACCGTCCGCCGGAATCACGATGGCGACGGCGATCGCGTCGCTCGTGCGCGGCGAGCCCGTTTCGGACGAGGTCGGGATGACCGGCGAGATCACCCTGACCGGGCAGGTGCTCCCGATCGGCGGCATTCGCGAGAAGGCCCTCGCCGCGCAGCGGGCCGGGCTGAAGCGCGTGATCATGCCGCGCGAGAACGAGCCCGATCTCGAAGAGCTGCCGCAGGAGACGCGCGACGCGCTGGAATTCGTCCTCGTCGACACGGTCGACGAGGTGCTGCAGGCCGCCTTCGATCATCGGCGGGCACGCGCCCGGCGCCCGGCGCTCGCCCCCGAGCGCCAGGCCGCACGTTCGGCCTGACGACTCTTCACTCCCAAGTCCGAGCACACCCCAAGGCGCGGCTTTGCCGCGCCGACGCTTACGTTTGATCGAAAGCGGTAACCTCCCAAACACGGCGCGTCTGCCCGGTTTCAGCCGTACGAAATGCGGAGCATTTCGTACGGAGAGGAGGAATCCATGACGAAAACAGCAAAGACAAGGGTCGTCGACACGGCGTACAGCGTGAAGCCGTACGTGGAGCGGGCCGTCAGCGACGAGGAGCTTCGAGAGAACGTAAAAGCGGCCTTCCAGGCCGCGCGTGACGTCTACGACGAGCTGATCGGCAACCGAAGCATGACGAAGGTCGCGACGAGGTTCGCGACCGACAAGGAGATCCAGGACAAGCTGCGGGAGGCGCTCGACGAGCTACGCGCCGCCTCCGATCGGGTGCAGAACAAGAAGCAGCACAGCGCCCGGAACGCGACGCTCCTGCTCGCGGGGATCGCGATCGGGATCCTGTTCAACCCGGTCACGGGGCCCGCAACGCGCAAGTGGCTCGCAGATGCGATCTTCGGCGGCGGCGACGAGTTCACC
>VAXT01000216.1 GCA_005883245.1 Actinomycetota bacterium
TGCGGGCAAGCCACTCCGCGGGGTCCGCAACGTAGCCGACGACGTTGATCCGCTCGCCGTGCAGCGCCTCGACGGCCGGCGTCGGATCGGCGCCCACCACATGCAGGTGCAGCTCAGGGTCACGCTCCCAGAGGATCGGCATGACTTCCGAGACGAGGTGGAGCAGGGCGTCCTCGTTCGGCGACCCGGCGCCTGCGAGGAAGCCGCCGAAGAAGAGGAGGTCCTGCCGCGCGCTGAAGCCCGCCGGCGCTGCGACTGGCTCGATCCAGTTCGGGAGAACGAAGGTGGGGGTCTCGGGAGCTACTTCGGCGACGAACTCCTGCTCCTCGCCCGAAACCGCGAAGACGACCTCCGACTCGTGGAGTGCGCCGAGCTCCACCTGGCGAACTGCGGTCGCATCCGCTCGGGCGTGCGCGACCGCCGCCGAGTCCTGGAGGAACCCGACCATGCGCTCGAGCCGCCGGAAGGTGAGCGCCTCCGTGTCGAATGCCCGCAGCGCCTGCGGTTGGGTCCTCCGCAGGAGCTCGCCGAAGCGTGTGACGTTCGAGCCGCGGCTGACGATTGCGACCGAGTAGTGGAACATCCGGCTCTGGAACCAGGCCTCCCAGTCGATCGGCGGTGCTACGACCTCGATCCCCTGGGTCAGCAGCGGCTCGGCGTAGCGCTCGACCTCACGGTCGTCAGCTGCGGCCAGAGTCACCCGCGCGTCGGGCCAGAGGTCGACGAGCTCGTACAGCATCTTCGCCATCCTCGGATCGCCGGAGCCCCGGTCGTGAAACGGCACGCGGTCGTCGAGGACGAGAATCCGGTCGACGACCTCGGCGTCGCGCGCGGCAACGAGTCGTGACGGGTTCGTAGGCAACTCGATGAGGTTCGGTCGCCGCGAGAGGCGCTCGCTCCAGCGGCGGTAGAAGAGTGCGCGGTTCGCCGACATCCGCTGCTGCGCCTGGCTCGAGGTTCCCGAGCCGTGCAGCTCGTGCACGACCCGTGAGCGGGGCTCGTACATCGTGCGGAGGCCGCTCTCCTTGAGCTTGAACGAGAGGTCGACGTCCTCGAAGTAGCCGATCCCGTACGCGGGCTCGAAGCCCTCGACGGACCAGAAGTCCTCCCGGCGAATCAGCAGGCAGGCCGCCGAGCCGTAGTCAATCTCCCGCCTGAAGCGGTACGCGAGCGCGTCGGGGCTTTCTCCGCGCCCGAGGGCCAGCGACCAGCCAACCGTGTCGATTACGGACCCGGCCTCCTGGATGGTCCCGTCCGGGTTGAGCAGCATCGGGACGACGGCGCCTGCGGTCGGGTCTTCGTCGAGCACCTCGAGGAGCGGGTCGAGCCAGTCGGGCTCGACCATCGCGTCCGAGTTCAGGAAGCAGATGTAGCGTCCCCTCGCCTGCTCTGCTCCGAGGTTCGAGCCCTCTCCGAAGCCGAGGTTCTCCCGGCTGAGCACGACGTTCGCGCCCTCGACCTCGTCGGCGAGTCGTTGCGACGTCTCATCCGGGGATGCGCTGTCGACGACGATCACCTCGTAGACCGCGTCGGTGCGCTCGACGAGCGCTTCGAGCGAGCGGCGCACGAGCGGCCAGTTGCCGTGCGTGACCATGACGACCGAGACGAGTGGAGCGTCGACCGTCGGGAATGTGATCCTCGCCATCAGCGCCCGCGGCGTAGGAGTCCCGTGAACGCACGGAGAGGAGCCGTCAGGCGCCAGGAACGCGAGCCGTAGACGGTGGCCTGCACGTGCGCGAGACCCTCGGCGAAGGCGACGCGCTCGTTGATCAGGCGCTGCCCCTGCACCTCGTGCGCTCTGCGAACGGCCTCGATTTCGGCACGGAGACTCACCACCTCGTCCCGCAGCGGTCGGAGCTCGTCGAGCTCCTCCCTGGCGGCGGCGAGATGCGTCGCTGCGTCACGGTGCGGCCGAAGCTGCTCGATCTCCTCGCGGAGCAGCCGCAGCTGGGCCGACGACTCCGAGACGACCGCGCGCAGGACGAACTGGTACGTCGTCGCCTCGGGGTCGGAGGCGAGCCATTCGCGGACCGCCTCCGGGACCTGGGGCACCTTGATCTCGGTCTCGCCGACATCGAGCCGCTGTCGCAGCCAGTGCGTGACCACATATCCGGTCTCCTCGAAGAGATCCTGGATCGAAGCGCGCGTGAAGAAGCGCAGGTGCGTATCGTCGAGGAGGCCCCACTCGCGGTAGCGGAACTCGCCGCCGAGGAGCGCGAGGCGGACGCTCGCGTGGGCGATGTTCGGGACCGACGCGATGACGACACCGTTCTCGGCGACGAACGGCCGCACCCGGCGGAGCACGTCGTCCGGCTCCTTCAGGTGCTCGAGCACGTCGGCGAACAGGACGACGTCGAACTCCTCGCCGGCGAGCTCGGCGGCGTAGTCGATCGTCTCCGCGTCGCCGACGATCACGCGCTCCGCGTGCTGCTCGGCGAGCGCTGCGGCGTCACGGTCGATCTCGATGCCGACGACAGTGCACCCGAGCCGGGTCTTGAGCACCTCGGTCATGTAGCCCGTGGCGCAGCCGAACTCGAGCACGTGCGTGGCCGGCGGGACGAGCGAGACGATCTTGCTGTGCGTCGAGGCCGGGTCGTCCTGGAACTGTGTGTACTTGAAGGCGTGCTGCGGCGCGGCGTCTGCCTTGTCGAGCGCGCTGCGGAGTTCGTCTTCCATGGCGGTGAGGTTAACCCTTAGATGTTGCGTAATCGTTCGGGATGCTTGCGCACAAACCTCGCGATCGAGCGCCAATGCCAGAGGGTCCGCCGCGTGAGGAAGCGGCGGTCCGTGACCGCGGCGTGCTCATGCCGCACGGTCGCCTGAGGGACGTACCAGCGCTCCCAGCCGGCTCTCGCCGCCCGGTAGCAAAGGTCGATGTCCTCCCCGTAGGTCCCGTTGCCGTGTCTCCGGGTGGAGGAACGAACGGAGGGGAGTCCGCCTGACGATCGTGCCACGGATCGTCGGGAAGCTGCGGCGAGACGGTTGCCAGCGGCCGTCCGGGAACTCGAGCCGCGGCCCGATCACGCCGGCGCGCGGATTGCTCTCGGCGAACTCGAGGAGGAGCCGCACCGCATCGGGGTGCGGCTCGGTGTCCGGGTTCGCCACGACCACGAACGGGGCGCTCGTGGACGCGATTCCTCTGTTCGCGTTGGCTGCGAAGCCGCGCGCGCGGTCGTTGACGATCAGCCGCGCGGAGACGTTCGGCGCCGGGGGGTTCGCGACGACGACGAGCTCGTCGACCTGGGGCGCGAGGGCTGTGAGACAACGGTCGAGCGCGGGGTCGGGGCCGTGCGTGACGACGACGCCGGCGACGCGTTCGCTCACAGGAGCTCTCGATAGACCTCGAGCGTCCGCCGGGCGGTCTTCTCCCACGTGAACCGGCGTGCACGCTCGAGCCCCGCGGCGACGAGGCGTTCGCGATCGCCGAGCGCCTTGCGCATGCCCTCGGCGAGCGCTTCCGGGTCGCCCGGCTCGACGAGCACGGCCGCGCCGCCCGCGACCTCGGGCACCGCGCCGGCCGTCGTCGCCACCACCGGGGTTCCGGACGCCATCGCCTCGAGCACCGGAAGCCCGAAGCCCTCGTAGCGCGACGGAAAGACAAGGCAGGCCGCGCCTCGATACAGCGACGCGAGCCCTTCGTGCTCGACGTAGCCGGCGAGCTCGACACGCCGCTCGAGCCCGAGTTGGCGGATGGCGCTCCGCAGCTCGTCGCCGCCGCGCTTCTCGTCGCCGACGAGCACGAGCCGGAGATCCCCGTCGACGCGCGCGAGCGCCTCGATCGCGGTAACGGGATCCTTGCGCGGCTGGATCCCGCCGACGAAGAGAGCGTACGGCGGGCCGCTGGGCGCCGAGCCGTTCGGTTGGAAGATCGGATCGACGCCGTTGGGCGTCACGACGATCCTCTCCTCGGGGATCAGGTAGTGCTCCACGAGGTCGCGCTTCGTCCGCTCGGACACGGCCAGCACGCGCTCCGCACGTCGAGCAGACCGCGGGACGAACGTGCGGAACACGAGGCGGTCGCGGCGGCCCATCAGCTTCGGGTCCGACTCGAACGAGAGATCGTGGACGGTGACGACGGCGGGCCCCCGGTAGGCGGGCGGCACGACGTAGTTGAAGTGGCCGAGCGCAGCGCCGAG
>VAXT01000217.1 GCA_005883245.1 Actinomycetota bacterium
TCATCTCGAGGTTGCGCAGGGCCGTCCGAATCAGGTCGGCCTGCTCGAGCGCGTTGCGCGCCTGTAGCTCGTACCGTCTCGCAGTCTCGAAGTGCCCGCCGCGGCGGAAGCGCTCGGCGAGCCGCCGTGAGAAGTCGCCCTTCTCGATGAGCGCGGTCAGGGCCGTCCACATCGCGCCCTCGAGGGCGATCCCCTGCTCATGCTCCAACGTTTCTTCCGTGAACGTGTGCCCTACCCGGCACCGAAGCTTGACCACCTTCCCCTCGTTGAGCTCCCACAGGGGGCCTTTGCACTCGGGGCAGACGAATCCGGACAGCTCGCCGTTGGCTCGGTTCTCGGCGGTGATCGTCTCGGGGTCGAGCTGCGTGGGATCGGCATCCATCGCTCTGGATATTGACCGGTTCCCAGCTACTTGGGTAGTTGCGAGTTGCACCAGCAATTCGGGGATTTCGGCGACCGAGGCAATGTGGTCGGCAAGACCTGCCTCGACGGCGCTCCTCGGCATCGTCGGGTACAGCGCCTCGTCCGGATCCTGGACGACCACTGCTCCGCCGAGTCGCTTGATCGCGCCGAGCCCGTTGATGCCGCCGTCGAGAGAGCCCGACAGGATCACACCTGTCACGCGCGGCCCGTACCGCATCGCGGCCGTGCGGAACAGCGGGTCGATTGCGGGCCGATGGCCGTTCTCGCGGGGGCCGCGTTGGAGCCGCATCACGTCGTCCTCGATGAGCAGGTGGTAGTCGGGCGCCGCGACGTAGATCCGTCCGTCCTCGACCGCGTCGCCGTCGCGCGCATGCTCGGCGGGCAGCTTTCCGGCCCGGGTCAGAATCGCCGGGAGGAGGCTCGACGTCGGCGGGATGTGCAGTACGACGAAGAGCGCCGCAGGGAAGTGTGCCGGGAGCCCCGCCGCGAGCGTGCGCAGGGCCTCGACCCCGCCGGCGGACGCTCCGACGACGACGATGTCCCGTCCCGGCGGCTCATAACGAGCCCTCACCTATGCCTTCTTCCCGTGGCTTCTGCTCAGGACACCCTAGTTGAATCTGCCGTCGTTCAGCGCCTGCCGACGACGAGGTTCACCTTCGCCCCTCGTGTGCGTACGGCTCCTGGCTTCGGGCTCTGCGAGAGCACCTTCCCGACGCGGGTCTTGGCCGAGCGTACCCGGCGCACGCCACCGACCAGGCAGTTCGCGCGGCCGATCTTCTTCCGCGCAACCGCGAGCCGCATCCCGATCACGCGCGGCACCACGCACTTGACCCGTGGCGCGGGCGACGTGCCGAGCGGATCGCGGACGAAGATGTCCGTGAAGCGATTCGAGTCGCCGGGCACGAGGTTCGAGGCGTCCGACTCGAAGACGGCGAGGCGCCCGCTCGCATCGAGGGCCGGCCGCAGGCTGTCGCCGTTTCCGTCGTCCCCTCCGGCTGCGACGCTCGCGCGCTTCAGCGCGCCGCTTCGCCGGTCGTAGACGAACACGTCGGTGGCGCCGTTCGTGTCCCCCGAGACGAGGTCCGACGCCTCCGAGTAGAACGCGACGTGGCGCCCGTCGCCGCTGATCGAGGGCCGGAAGCTTTCGCCGTTCGACTGCGTCCCCGAGTCGTCGACGCTGACGCGGGTCGTGACCGAGGTCGCGCGGTCGTTGACGAACACGTCGTGCACGTCGTTGGTGTCGCCCCAGACGAGGTCCCAGGCGTCGGAGTCGAAGGCGACGTAGCGCCCGCCGCCGCTGATCGACGGCCGAACGCTGTCGCCCTCGGCCTCGTAGTGGCCGGTGTACTCGCTGATGCGCTCGGTCGTGTTTGCCTGCAGATCGCGGACGAAGATGTCCGAGCTCTCGTTCTCGTCGTCCGCGATCAGGTCGTCTGCGAACGAGCTGTAGGCGACGAAGCGCCCGTCCGCGCTCAGCTCGGGCGTGAAGCTGTCGAGATCCGCCTGGGTGCCGTCCGTCTTCACGCTCACGTTGACCGCGGTGCCGGTCTGGCGGTCGTAGACGAAGGCGTCGCGGTTTGTGTTCACGTCTCCGCTGACGATGTTCGTCGCGGCCGAGGTGAACGCGACCAGGCGCCCGTCCCCGCTCAGCGAGGGCTGGTCGCTGCCGCCGTTCGCCTGGCTGCCGTCGTAGCCGACGCTGACCCGCGTGGTCGTGTTCGTCTGGCGGTCGCGGACGAAGATGTCGTTCGCCTCGTTCGTGTCGCCGTCGACGAGGTTCGTGGCTGCCGACGCGAAAGCGACGTAGCGCCCATCGGAGCTAAGGGCCGGGGCGAAGCTGTCGCCGTTCGCCTCGACGCCGGAGCTGCTGATGCTCACGCGCGTCGTCTCGGCCGTCTGCAGGTCGCGCAGGAAGACGTCGCGGGCGCCATTGGTATCCCCGGAGACGAGGTTCGACGCGTCGGAGTAGAACGCGACGTACCGGCCGTCGGCGCTGATCGCCGGGACGAAGCTGCGCCCGTTCCCCTGCCCGCCTCCAGTCGCCGTGCTGAGGCGCGTCGTCGAGCCCGGGCCCGCGCCGGCCGCCGGAAGCACCAGCAGCGCTGCCCCCACGCACGCCAAGCCGATGGCCCCCTTCCCCAACCGCACCTCTAGGTTGTAACTCGATTCCGCGCGCCGGCCAAGCGGGAACCATCGAACTGGCCCTAGGCTGCCTCTCGATGCAGGTCGCGCTG
>VAXT01000097.1 GCA_005883245.1 Actinomycetota bacterium
AACCGGCTGAGGCGGCCAGCGCGAAGACGAGGAGCGGAAACCGGAAGAGCCAGAGCGCGACCGTCGACGCGGCAACCGCAATCAACTCGAGAACGAGAAGCCAGAAGTGGAACCCGCTGATGAAGACCTGGTCGTCGTGGACATTCGGCAACCAGCCGAACCAGTCGAGAACCGCTCCGAAGAAGAACACGAACGCTGCGACCGCGCTCAGCGCGAACAGCCCGGCCGTGACGGGATGGCCCGTGCCTTGCGCCGCGAAGGCCAGGAACGCCACGACGACGAACGCGAGGAGAGCCCAGAATACGAGGCCGAAACCGCCCGTCTCGCTCGACTCGACTGCGAGCAAGGCGAGCAACGAGGCGAGAATCGTGAGCCCGCCGAGGTAGGCGAGGAACGACGCGCTCGACCAGGGAACGCGGACCGCAGTCACGGGCTAGAACTGTGAAGAGCGGGCCGGACGGCCCCAATGGAGTTTGGCGGCGCGACTTTGGCGCTCCTCTCGGTTTCCTGACGTGTCGCTGCGTGCCCGTATGCGAGCGGAATAGTGTTAGCCACACGGGCCGCTCGCAGGAGGGTGCGCAGCGGCGCGAGGCGGGTACGGAGCGCGGCTCCGCCGCGCGGGAGCCGCCGCCGGTCAGGGAAGCGAGAGGGTTACCAGCCGCGCGTTTCCAGGAGCTCTTCTTGCGGGATGCCGGCGGCAGCGAGGCCTGTCATCGCGTCGCCCAGGCCCTGCGAGACTCGCGCGAGGACTTCGGCGTCCTGGTAGTGCGTCGTCGCCTCGACGATGGCCTTCGCTCGCTCGGACGGGTTCGTCGACTTGAAGATTCCGGAGCCGACGAAGACGCCGTCGGCGCCGAGCTGCATGCAGAGTGCGGCATCGGCCGGAGTCGCGATCCCGCCGGCCGTGAACGTCACGACCGGGAGCCGTCCGTTCTCGGCCACCCATCGGACGAGCTCGACCGGGGCGCGCAGCTCCTTCGCCTCCGAGTACAGCTCGTCGGAGCTCATCGCGCCGAGCTTCTTGATCGCGCCGAACACCGCCCGCATGTGCGTGACCGCGTTGACAATGTCGCCGGTGCCCGCCTCGCCCTTGGTGCGGATCATCGCCGCGCCCTCGGCGATCCGCCGCAGCGCTTCGCCGAGGTTCGTGCAGCCGCAGACGAACGGCACCGTGAAGCGCCACTTGTCGATGTGGTGGGCCGTGTCCGCGGGCGTCAGAACCTCGCTCTCGTCGATGTAGTCGACCTCGAGCGCTTCGAGGATCTGCGCCTCGACGAAGTGGCCGATGCGCGCCTTGGCCATGACCGGGATGGTCACGGCCTCCTGGATCTCGCGGATCTTGTCCGGGTCGGCCATGCGCGCTACGCCGCCCTCGCGGCGGATGTCTGCCGGGACGCGCTCGAGAGCCATCACCGCGCAGGCGCCTGCGTCCTCGGCGATGCGGGCCTGGTCGGCGTCGGTCACGTCCATGATCACGCCGCCCTTGAGCATCTCGGCGAGCCCGCTCTTGACGCGCATCGTCCCAATTTCGGCCATGTGTCGATTCTAGCCAGGGAACGCCACTCGCCAGGGACTGTCCCTGGTTGCGGGGCTCACCAGGCCTGTCCCTCGTTAGGGCGTCCCTCGCTACGGAGTGAGCGCGAAGTGGTCGGCGATTCGGCCGTGCATGTTCACGGCGGACACGTCGAGCCGATCGTCGGTCGCGGAGACGGACAGGAAGCCGTGGTCGGAGAATCGCCGCACCCACGGCGGATATGAGCTCGGACATCCGTGCAGCCGATAGAGCCCAGCCGCACCGCCTCCGTGGCCGACATACGCGACGCGGTTCCGCGGCGCGAAGCGCTGGTAGTCGCGGTCGTGTCCCGAGAGGACGAGCTGCACGCCGTACGCCTCGAACAGCGGCACCCAGCCGCGCAAGACGTCAGTGTCGCCCGCATGGCCTCCGCAGGTGTACGGCGGATGGTGGAAGAGCACGATCTTCCAAGTCGCCGTCGACACCGAGAGCTGCTGCTCGAGCCACCTCGTCTGCCGGGTCGTGATCGCGTTCGAGTCGAGGAAGAAGAGCTGGACGTCTCCGAGCGTCCGCGTGTAGTAGCGCCCGGGCATCCCGAGCGTGTTCAGTTCGTAAGCGCCGCGACCGAGCTCGTAGTCGTGGTTCCCGAGCACTCCGCCGACCTTCAGGCCGGACCGGCGAGCCCACCCGAAGGCCTTCTGCCAGTTCACGCGAAAGCGCGCAGGGCTCCCCAAGTACGAAACCCCCGTCCGCGCCGACGACGACCCGCTCAGGACGAGCGCTAGGCAGATGAGGATCGGGATCCGGCTCAAGGCCGAAGAAAAGCTACTGGCCGACGGACCTCAGCACGAGCAGCGTCCGCCCGTTCGCACCCTGCGAGAACTGCGACTGGTACGTGTTCTTCATGGTCAGCCGGTCGACAGTGGCCTTCTCGACGGGGCTCAGCCGCTGGTAGCTGAGCACCTTGTGCTGGGGAAGCGTTGCGTCGAGGGGCTTCGAAAGCTCCTTCTCGAAGTTCCGCCGCCTCAGGTAGATCGCGTAGTTCGTGTTCCCGGCGGGCGGCAGCAGGCCCACGATCGACTTGACGCTCGGCGAGTACTTGAAGGTGTAGAGCGCGAGTTCGAGCGTCTCGCGGCGGAGCATCGGAACCGTGTCCTGCGCGCCCGAACTCGGCAGACCGCAACGCGGCGCGGACCCGCAGAAGACGTAGGCGATCGTCGAGCCGGAGGGCTCGAACTGCTTGAACGGGCTCCCGATCTTGCGGAACGGCTGCCTCGTGAACGCGATCCCGTCCACGACCGCATCCTGGTAGAGCAGCGGCTGGGCCTGGACGACCGCGATCGGCTCGCCGTTGTACTTGTACGCCGGCGCGACGTGGTCGGCCATGTTCTGCGCCTTCGTGAAGACGTCGCCGCCCTTCGGCTTGTAGGACGACCAGCTGTTCGAGGTTCCGCGCGAGACGAGCATCGCGAACAGGACGAGCACACCCACGAAACCGGCGACGACGACGAGGTTCGCAGCCAGGAAGCCCTTGCTGTGCACGTGCCGGCGCGGCTTCTCTACAGCATCGGCCATGTCTGCTCCTCCAGGAGATCGAGTCTCGCCGGCTCGAGCTTCGCACCGTCGAGGAGCTCGACCAGCTCGTCGCCGTAGATCTCGCGCCGCGCCACGACCTCGTCGGCGATCTTCTCGATCCCCTTGCGGTTCTGCCGCACGAAGTTGTGCGCCGTCACGTATGCCTGGCCGACGAGCTGCGCGGCGAGGCTCCGCTTGTCACGGTCCATGAGCACGCTCGCAGCGACGTCGTGGTCCTGGACGCTCCCAGTGCGGTTCATGAGCTTGAGCCCGATCTCCTCGAACCGCCTCAGGACGCGATCCTCCTCCTTCGCGTCGACCGCGTCGCCGAGGTCGAGCGGCTCTGGCCCCATGCCCGCGGCGCCGACCATGAGCGCTGCGAGCCGGGTCACCGTCTGGATGTCGCCGCCGACCCCGCTCGTCGTCTGCCCGTAGAACACGCGCTCGGCTGCCATCGCGCCGAGCCCCCAGATCAGCGTCGCCATCTGGTCGGAGCGCCACTGGCTGAAGTGCTCGACCTGCTCGGCCGCCTGATGGTGGCCCAGGGACTCGCCGCGCATGCGGATCGAGATGCGGGTCGACTCCGTGCCCTTCATATACACGTGGCTCGCGGCCGCGTGGCCGGACTCGTGGACCGCCACGGCCCTCGTGTCCTCCTCCGGGTACTCGATGTTGACCGCGGTGCCGGACTCGACCGTCGTCATCGCCTCGAGGATGTCGCCCGAGTCGAAGCGCTCCCGGCCGTCGGCATGAGCGTAGGTGAGCGCCATCGAGCAGACCTGCTCGAGCATCGCCGGGCTGTAGCCGCCGGTGATGCGAGCGAGCTCGTCGCGCTTCTTCGCCTCGTCCAGCTCCGGCTCGTGCGCCACCTTCCCGATGTAGAGGTCGAGGATGTCCTTGCGGTCGACCTTCGTCGGCGTGCGGAGCCACACGTGGCGGCCCATGCGACCCGGGCGCGTGAGCGCGGGATCGAGCTGGCTGATCGGGACGTTGGTCGCGCCGATGAAGTAGATCTGGTCCTTGCGCGGCTTCGGGCGCGGGACGCGGAGCGAGAACCTGCCGGCCTTGGCCGGGATGATGTAGCTCGCGTCGAGCAGCGTGTTCGTCCAGTTCGTGAACAGGCGCCGGAAGAACGGCGGGTTGTCGATCCCGTCCATCACGACGAGCAGCTGGTTCAGCGCCAGCTGGCCGCCACCACCCATCATTCCGGGGAACGCGCCGCCGCCCTGGTTGAAGATCCGCCCGAGTCCCCGTGGCTCCGGCGCCGGCTCGCGCTGGGCGAACAGCCGGTCGCGCCACGCGCGGGTCTCGAGGATCATGTCGCCGGTCGGGTTCAGCGCACCGAAGGGCCCGTAGAAGAGCGACTCCTCGATTCGCGCGGCGGTGTAGCTCGCGCCGCCGCCGAGAGCCGCGCGCCGCATGCCGACGGCGTCGATCTCGTCGATGAAGACGATGCACTGGCCGCCCCACTTGCGCGCGAGCTTCTTAGCCTTGCGCGCGAGCCAGCGGACGATGACGGCGTCCATGCCGATGAAGGTCTGCTGGAAGCCCGAGCCGGGCATCGAAACGAAGGGACAGTTGAAACCTGTAGCAATAGCTTTTGCAAGCATGGTCTTCCCGGTGCCCGGCGCGCCCAGGAAGAGCAGCCCTCGCTCCCGTCTCCCGCCGGCCTGCTCGAAAGCCTCGCCCGACTGCCAGAGGGTGACGACGCGGTTGACCTCCTCCTTCGCCTCGTCCTGCCCGCGCACGTCGGCGAGGCGCACGCCCCAGTCCGCGTCGCCGGGCTCGAAGCCCCGCATCTGCGAGACGCCGATCAGCATCATCGGGCCGATGAAGATCAGCGCGTTGAAGAGGAAGAAGATCGGGAGGCTGAAGAGCAGTCCGACCAGTTGCTGGCCCTGGACGAAGCCCTTGATCGAGTCGTAGATCGCGGTCGCGCTGTCGATCCAGCTCGTCGACCCTCCAGGGATGAGAAGCCGGACGACCCAGATCATGGTCAGCACGACGACCACGAAAACGAGCAACCGGAACACGGCCCGCCAGAACGAGACGCGGCGGCGCGCGATGACGTCCTCTTCCTTCAGCTCGGGGTCGTCCGTGCCGTACAGGCTCGGCCACGGCATCAGGCGCCGAATCGCAAGCTCGACCGCGCCCCGGAACGCGACGACGATGGCGAATGTCGCTGCGAGCGACCACGCGAGGCTGTAGCCCTCGACTGAGTGGAGCCAGATGAACGGCGCCGGGCTCATGACGAGGGCGATCGCGGTCGCCCTCCTGGTCAGGCGGCGCCAGTCCTCCCCGAGCTCGGAGGTTGCGGACGTACGGTCGAGGAGCCCCGGCTCCGCGCGGTCGGTCGCCATGCCTAGAAGGTTAGACGCGGAATCGGGAAGTTCGGTTTGCTGGGGGTGCGCGCGCGAGGCTAGTACGCGTCGACGCCGACGTGCCCGGACACGTCGTCCTGCAGGTGGTCGACGGCCGGCAGGGAGACCGTGGCGAGCACGACACCGGCGGCGAGCGATGCGCCGACGACTCCAAGGCGGAGCGCGAGTCCCCGAGAGGGCAGCCGGATCGCGCGCGGCAGCCTGAAAATCCTTGTCAGAACGTGGACCGTGGTCGCCGAGAACCAGACGAGGAAGCTCGCCTTGTGCAGGCCGACGAGGGCTCCTTCCCGCTGCCCGATGGCGAGGAGGCCGACGCCGCTCGCGAAGAGGGCGATCGTCGATGCCACGAGGACCGGCGCCACGATCGTTCGCAGGACGATGTGTGGCGGACCGCGCCGGACGTACTCGTCCGCGCCGAGGTAGTAGCGAAGCATCCGCCAGCCGGTGCTCCCGAGCTTAAGCGCGACCACCGGCACGAGCAGCACCCCGATGAATGCGTGCACGGTCAGGAGGGACCTCATGTTCAAGAGCGTCGCGCCCTCGACCGCGAGCAGCACGAGGAGCAGCGTCGCCAGGATCGCGGTCAGCTGTTCGTTGCCGTCGCTTCCGCCGAAGATGCGCTTCTTGGGCCGCCCGAGCATCCGGGCCAGTAAAGCAGGCACGCCTGCGCGTTCATGTTCGCGACGCATCACTTCACTTTTCGTGTGCCCGCTCCTGCAGGCACACGAAAAGGAGGGGCCGGGTCGGCTCCTGCGGCAAAGCCTCCCCGGCCCCATGTACGCCGCAGGTACTTGGTGCCCCTGACCGCGGGGAGACACTTCGGATTATGCGGCCAGTCTCCTCGTCATGCCAAGGTCTGCTTTCCAGATCGACCCGCGCACAGAAAGCTTTAGGTGCTCTTTCCGAATGTGACGAGCTTGACACTTCGTCCGTAACACCCGCGAACGACACGGCACCGCGACCCTCCTAACGTCCGGGGCATGAAAACCCTGACCACTGGAGGAGTCATGAAGAGCAAGCTTTCACGCCGGCTGATGATCCCCATCGGCCTGGCGCTGGCGATCGCGGCGCTGGCGGCCCCGAGCGCGAACGCGAAGATGCAACGCATCTACTCGGATCGCGGCGTCGCGCTGATCCCGGTCTCTTCGGAGCCGAGCCCGAACATGGCGTATTCGGACAGAGGCGTCGCCCCGATCACTCCCGACTCGAAGCCGACGCTTGTCTACTCGGATCGAGGCGTGTCCGTGATCCCGTCCGAGCCAAACGGGCCGGAGCCGATCGCGGTCGTTTCCACCCCGGATCCTTCCGGCTTCAACTGGGGCAGGCTCGGGCTCGTCGTGAGCCTCGTGCTGGCCGGGCTGTCGCTCCTCGCAGGTGGCGCGCTGCTCGCGGAACGGCAGATGCGGCGGCGGGGGCTGGCCGCAGCCTGACGCGAGCTCTGCGGCGAAAGCGGGCCCTGGGGGTCGGGCCCGCTTTCACTTTGGTCCGGCGAGGCGGCAGGTTGAGTGTCCCTGCCTGGTCGTTGTCGGGGAGGACGGACAGGCGAATCGTGGCGAGGCCGCGCTTGCGGACGATCTCGATGGCGGCAAGCGCCTCGCGCCCGCAGCCACGACCCTTGCCTCACACGGGCGAAGCCCTCACGACTCGCGCCAGGCGGGCGAGCGACGCTGCCACGTCCACGCGTTCCAGGCTGAGCTCGTGCTGACGGTGGACGAGCTCCGAGGCTGGCAGAACATTGGTTGCGGCCGCGAGCGCGCGCTGCTCGGCGTCGAACGCCCGTTCCCAGTTCGCGGCAATGGCGTCCAGGTCGAGCCGCCGCACCGGCCGCGTGGAGGTAGAGGGCGTTCGTGCCCGGCGCTCGCCCAGCGACTCCGCGGCCCGGGCCGGGGCGGCGGACGCGGGCGGAGCGACTCGCGCGATCAGGGCTGAAACGCTCATAAGCGGTACCAGGATCCATCCGCTCGCCTCTGTCGGCATCCGCAGTTACGCGCGGACACGTTGCGGGCGGCTACCGAGCGCCTAGGCTTGACGCTCTTCTTCGGCGGTTCGCTCGGCCGTCGGAATGGCCTCGAGGCGCTCGTCCGGGATCGGCTCGCCGCTCTCGATCGAGAGGCCGTACGTGCCCGCGGCGAGCCGCGCCTCGGCCCGCTCGACCGCGGCGAGCTCCTCGCGGAGATCGTCTACCCGCCCGGCGTCCAGTTCGTCCTGGTAGAGGTCGGACGCCTGACTCGCCGGGTCCTGCTCTTCGGAGAGCTCACCCGTGTCCTGATGGCCGAGCCGGGACAGCGCACTCTCGATCCGCGCGCGCTCGGCGGCCAGGAGCTCCCGTGCCCGCTCCGGATCCATGGCGGCGACGTTAGCGCACGGGCGCGTCTCTGAGCGCGCACGCGACCGAGCTCGCTGCCGAACCGCGGGGTTGGGCCGTCCCTCAGGGCTGCGCCCCAAGGCTTCCGACTGCCTCCACAGAACCATCCGGTTCGGCGTTCTGGCCGGAGACGCTACTGCTCGTCCGCTCAGACCGGAACAGAGACGCGGGGCTCCGGCCGGGGTCCGCGCTCAGCACCCAGTAACAACGCGACGCCGAGCGCGACCCAGGAACCTTCGAAGACGAACAGGCCGATGTCGTGGATCGGATCGACATTGAGGGTGATCGCGACGATGATGCCCGCCGCTGCGACGAGCGGCAGCAACCAGGCACGCCCGAGCGCGTCACGGAGCCCGGTAGCGATCAGCAGGTGACCGACAAAGAGCAGCAGGAAGCCGAGGCCAAACAGGATGAAGTTCCCCGGAACGTCCCCCGTAACGGCCACGGTGATGACCACCTGCACAGCGAAGAGGCCGAGCAGCGCGACTCCGGCGAGGGCTACGCGCCAGCCGATCCGCCCAGTCCTCGTACTGACGAGCCTGCCGAGGCGCCAGATCGCGACAACGAGAGCCACGACTCCGAGGCTCCATAGCGTGACCTCGAGCGCCAAGAGGGCATCCGAGCCATCACCGAAGACGAGTTCTCCCGTTTGTCCCGCGAAGATCAGCACTCCGGCGAGGATCGCCGCGACCGCTGTACGCGAGTCGCGACTGCTTGCGAGGGCCTGGTGTTTCAATTGGCGAAACTCCGTCATGAGAGTAGGCTCGGCGTCATCACTAGGCGACGGATTCTGTACTGGCTGGCTGCGATGGTCGTCGTGCTTGTCGTGGGCACGATCATCGGCCTCATCTGGGCCGACACCAGCGACGTTGCCGGGTCGATTGCCGTGGTGACCAACATCATCGGCGCCGCGGGAATCGTGTTTCTCTTGATCGCCCTGGTCGTGGTGACGCGGCGACAGCGGCGAGCGGCTTAGGCTGCGGGGCAATGGTGCGGCGGGCGCGAGCACGGAGGCGAAGCACTTGCGCGTGCTCGGCGCGATACCCACGTGTACACGCAGGACCCTCCCAAGAGGGCCTCTGTCGTTCTAGGCCGCTTCCCTCCAATGGGCCCGGGTGGACTCGAACCACCGACCAACGGATTATGAGTCCGCTGCTCTGACCAGCTGAGCTACGGGCCCGGCGCGCGAAGCGTAGCCCTCAGTACGGCTTGCAGCCGCGCTGAGCGAAGCACGACGCGACGAGACGCTCCAGGAACCGCTGGTTCCACGCGTTGTAGCAGTCCGCATGCCCGTGATCTGTCCACCCGACGCGAGCTCGACCCCGGCGCCGCGATCGATCGGATACCGCACCATCATCCGGATCCGAGGCACCTTGGCCGGATGAGACGCATGTCCCGAGTCACGTTTCTTGGCTCGGGCGGAGCTGAAGGTGGCGAAGCGGTCCGACTTGAAGGCGGGCGCCATGGCAAGCCTGTTCTACATCAGCACTGCCCACTCGAAGCGGTGATCGACGTCGCCCGCGTGCTGCTCGACGAGTCGCCCTGAGCAGCGACCGTCGTCTGGACGGGTAGCGTGGGCGCGATCTGGTCGAGCCCGGGGTCGATCGCGTTCAAAGGCGTCGCCGGGTGAACCTGGCTGCAGGCCCCCACGAGCCCGGAGGCGTCCGTCTTGACCCCGAAGAGCTCTCCTTTGCCGTCGGTCGGGTTCTCGGTGAAGCCAAGAGCCTGATAGCCGCCGGCCGCTCGGTCAGACGACGGGAAGTACTCGCTCAGCGGCCTCCCGGTCGACGGGTAGGACTGATAGTAGAAGTGCTGCCAGAGGAGGTTGCCGCTCGCGTCGACCTTGGCCAGCCAGGGCACGAGCGGGACGCTGTCCAGCAGCTCTAGGTCGCCCGACCCGGCCAGGACGTAACCGCCGTCGGGGCTCTGCTGGAGCGAGCGGACATCGGCCCCGATCGCGTAACACTGGTACGAGTAGCCGTTGAAGAAGCAGTAAACCCCGCCGCTGAAGGCCTTCTGCCACTCGCTGTTCCCATTCGCGTCGAGCTTGAGCAAGAGCGCCCCGCGGCAGCACGTGCCGGGCCCCGTGCCGTTGCCCCAGTTACCGCCGACCAGGTAGCCGCCCTCCGAGGTCTGGACGATCGAGAAGGCATGCTCGGAGGCGGTCGGGTTGCCGCTCGCGTCGAAGCTGTTGAAGCCGCGTTCCCACGTGACGCTGCCCTGCGCGTCCAGCTTCACGACGAGGACGCCCTGGCCACATCCGAACTCACAGGTCGACGGAGGAGAGAACTCCCCCGTCGCCACGTAGCCACCGTCGGCCGTTTGCTGAACCGCGTTCAGGTAGGCATCGAGCGGGCCACCCGGCTGCCCGAGCGTCCTCTGCCATTGCACGTTCCCGAGAGCGTCCAGCTTGAGGATCAAGGCGCCCAGGACGCCGGTGTTCTGGCCCGAGTTCGCAATGCTCCCGACCGCGATGAAGCCGCCGTCACTCGTTTGCGTGACCTGATTGACGACCGTCGACGTCGTTCCCGGCTGCTGGTAGACCCGCGCCCAGACGAGCTGCCCGGTCGCGTCGAGCTTCTCGACCAACGCGCACTCGAGGCCGCCCAGGTGAGGGCAGATCGTGGCCGAGCCGCACCCCCTCGTACCTCCGCCGATCGCGTACCCCCCGTCCGTCGTCTGATCGAGCGAGAGGGCGTATGCATAACTGCCTGGAGGAAGGTCGAAGCAGCCGACTTCCCTCTGCCACTGCGGCAAGCCGAAGGAGTCGACCTTGACGACCCAGCTCGCGGCGCTCGGCCCGTCGACGAGCGCGAGAGCAGCGGAACCGCCGTCAGACGTCGTCTGAACCGCTTCGGGAGTAACGCTCTGCCTAACGCCGCCGAGGGCGTAGGCGTAGTTCTTCACATACGTGCTCCACGCCGGCGGTGGCGGAGGAGGCGGCGGAGGTGGGGGCCTTCGCTTGCCAGCGGCCGTCGCGGGCGCCAGAAGAACGAACGTGACCAGCGAGACCGACAGACCGAGCCCGAACACGATCGATGAGCGCTTCATCGCCCCCACTCCCTTCGGCGACGCGTCGGTGTGTGCCGCAACGCTAGGGAGAAGAACCTTACGGCTGCCTTAAATCTCCGAGCCCTCCGATACCTGCGCACCCCGGCTCGACCCTCGCTAACATCGCTCCTCGGTGAAGGTCTTCCAGCACGAGCGACGGCTCAGGACGGCCGGGGGTCTCTCCGTGCGGGACATCACCGACGACGTCAGCGAGGCGGTCAAGGAGAGCGGCGTGCGCGACGGGATCGTCTGCGTCTACTCGCCGCACACGACGTGCTGCGTGCGCGTCAACGAGTTCGAGGACGGGTTCCTCGAGGACTTCACGGCTCTGCTCAAAACGCTCGTCCCGCGCGACAAGTACTACGCGCACGACGACTGGGATCGCCGCACCGAGAACATCTGCGAGGAGGACATGTCCGTCGGCAACGGCCATTCGCACTGCATGTCGATGCTCCTCGGCTCGGCGGGCGAGGCGATCCCGATCCGCGACGGCGAGCTCTGCCTCGGCACCTGGCAGCGCGTGCTCTTCCTCGAGCTCGACCGCGAGCGCGACCGGCGCTGGCTCGTCCAGGTCGTCGGGAACTAGGGCGTCGCTTGCGATGCCCATAGAGGCCATGTCGGCCTCGCCGGGGTGGTCGTACTAAGCTCTCGCCGACTAGACGCGATCTGCTTTTCCAAGTTGCCGAGCTAATTCCCGAGCTCGAAGATCTCGAAGTCCTTCCCGATCACCGGCTGTGCCACGTTGTAGACCGGCACGTCGCCGATGGCGCCCCGGAACACGCCCATATGGCCGTGACCGTGGAGGACGATGTCCGGGCGGTGCTCGGCGATCGGCCCTGCGAGCCGGTCCGAGCCGAGGAAGGCCCAGATGCCCGGTGGCTCGCCCTCGAGCGTCGCGCTCGTCGGCGCGTAGTGCATGAGGGCGATCCGGACGGAGCACGATGCGATCTCGGCCAGGGCACGATCGAGCCCTTCGACTTCCGCGGTCGTCTCCGCGTACACCCTGCGCAGCGAGGGCTCGCCGAAGTCGGGCAGCGCGGAGTCCGGGAAGCCGCCGACGAAGCCCTTGACTCCCGCGACTCCCACGGACGTGCCATCGACGTCGAAGACGGCCGAGGACTTGTCGAGCACGCGGACGCCGCCGTCGCTCAGCTGAGCGGTTAGCTCGTCGCAGCGGTTCCCGTGCCAGTCGTGGTTCCCGAGGACGGCAGAGACCGGAACCTCGATTCCGCGCGCCGCGTCGAGGAGCGCATCGAGCTCGCGCGGCTCCCCGTGGCGCGTCAGGTCGCCGGCGAGCAGCACCAGATCAGCCTCGCGCGCCGCGTCGGCGAACACGGCTGCGAACCGCTTGTCTCCGGCTCCGCCCGCGTGGATGTCTCCGGCTGCTGCGACCTTGATCACGCTCGAACTGTTCCCTGAACCTCCCTCCCGGGTAACCACCTCACGTGGGCGAGTTCGACGACCTGCTCGAGACACTGAAGGCCGCTGCGGCTGCGCTGCGCGACGCGGAGGTGCCGTTCCTTCTCGGTGGAGGCGTCGCCGCCTGGGTGCGCGGCGGGCCGGAGACCGCACACGATCTCGACCTGATGGTGAAGCCGCCGGACGCCGAGCGGGCGCTCCAGGTGCTCGAAGACGCAGGCTTCTGCGCCGAGAGGCCGCCCGAGGGGTGGCTCTACAAAGCGTGGGCCGGAGACGTCCTCGTCGACCTCATCTTCGTGTCCCTCGAGGACGTACTCGTCACGAAGCTGCTCGCGATGCGGGAGCACGAAGTCGACTACGACAACGTGCTCGAGATCGCCCGAGCTCTACGGGAACAGATCGACTGGGACGACGTGCGGCGCAGCACGCAGCATTCGCCTTACGCCCGTGCGTTTTTCTACCTCGGCGAGGAGCTCGGCGTCCTCAGCGCTCCCTCCGGAGCCTCCAGAGAACCGTGACGGTCGGCAGCGCCCAGCCCCTCAACGAGTGAGCGGAACGATCGAGCGGCGGTACGCGGCCCGGACGCCCGGATGCGTGCCGATGTCGAGCCTGCCGCCCGTCCGGCCGTTGTAGAAGCCGATGAACTTCACGCGCCGGTGGCTGCGCACGAACGACGCGAACGCCCGCACGAAACCCGGATCGTCGAGCGCGACGCCCCACTCCGGGACCACGAACGGCTTCGACGGGTACGCCTTGTAGAGGCCGTTCGTCCGCACGAACGAGTACGTCCCGAAGTCGTAGTAGTCGTTTCCATACGCGTCGAAGAAGCGCGAGCCCGGGAAGTAGTCCCGGAAGCTGTTGCCTCTGACCGGAGGCTCGCCGACCGCGAGCGGGTTCCAGATCACCGTCAGCTTCGGATACGGGTTCACGGGCACGTCCCCGGCGACGCCCGGCATCTGCAGCGCACTCAGCTTGGCCGTGAGCACCGAGGCCGTCCCGCCGTGCGTGATGAGGTAGATGCGCTGGAACGCGCGCCGGAACCACTTCGTCGAGTTGGCGCTCGAGCCCTGGCAGGCGCAGTACGGGTTGAGCGTGTTGTTCATCTCGCCCATCGGCCTGATCAGCACCGGCTTGCCCGAATCGGAGATGGCGTTCGCCAGGCCAATCAGGTGCGCGTCGCCCTGACCGAGCGCGATCGCCCGCATCGTGATCGACCCGCCGCCGTGCTCCGTCTTGAGCGCGATGTGCGGCCGCTCGCCGAGCGTGTCGAGGAAGTAGCTGTACGGCTTGCCCCAGGTTCGCCCCTGGTCCCAGCCGAGGAACGCCAGCGCGGACGCCGTATGCTGCCCGGTCAGGCGGTCGAAGCGCGGGACGTTGCTCGCGTAGACGCCGATCGCCACGCGGGCCTGCGGCGAGGCCGACGAGCCCGGAACGAGGCCTGCGCCGAGAAGCAGGAGGATCGCGAGCCCTCGGAGCCGCATCGGTGAACGATAACCGGCGGTCGGTTTAGGGTTGATACGTGATCTGGCTGATCGTCCTCGTCGTGCTCGTCCTGATCGTGGCGCTCGCGGCTGTCCTCACCTACAACCGGCTCGTCCGGCTGCGGAACCGCGCGGAGAACAGCTGGGCCCAGGTCGACGTCCAGCTGCGGCGGCGCTACGACCTGATCCCGAACATCGTCGAGGCGGTCAAGGGCTACGCCGCTCACGAGCGCGGGACCCTCGACGACGTGACGCAGGCGAGGACGGCGGCGCAACAGGCGCAGGGCGTCGCAGAGCAGGCACAGGCCGAGAACGCGCTCACGGCGGCGATCGGACGGCTGTTCGCGGTCGCCGAGGCCTACCCGCAGCTACGCGCGACGGAGAAACGTACGACAACGCGCTCGAGACCGTGCCGACGAACATCGTCGCCGGCCTCTTCGGCTTTCGCCCGCAGGCGTATTTCGAGACGGAAGGCGCTGCGCGGGAGGCGCCGGCCGTGCAGTTCTCCAACTGAGCCGCCTCGGAGCAGTCCTTCTCGCAGTCGCCGCGGCGGCGCTGCTCTCGCCCGCGACCGGCTACGCCAAGTCGTATTCGCTTCCGGGCGCGGACGTCGCCGTGCAGATCCACTCGGACGGGTCGCTGCTCGTGCGCGAGCAGATCACGTTCGACTTCAGCGGCGACTTCAGCGGCGCGTACCGGGACATTCCGCTCCGGCCGGGAGAGTCGATCGACGACGTCGGCGTCAGCGAGGGCAGCGACGAGTACATCCCGGGGGCGAACACCGAGCTCGGCAGCTTCGGCGTGCCCGGCTCGTTCGGCGTCGAGCTCGGCTCCAAGCGGGTGCGGATCGTCTGGCACTACCGCGCCGA
>VAXT01000230.1 GCA_005883245.1 Actinomycetota bacterium
GGAGGGCGGCGAGGTCGTCGGCCTGTACGACCCGCTGGTCGCGAAGCTGTGCGTGCACGGCACCGATCGTGAGCATGCAAGAAGGCGGATGCTCCGCGCGCTCGGCGAGTACGAGATCGAGGGCATCAAGACGCTCGTCGGGTTCCACCGGGCCCTGCTCGCCCACCCCTGCTTCGTCGCAGGAGAGACGTGTCATGGAGTCGTCGAGTCGCAGGAGCTGGCCGAAGAAGCTGAGCAGTTGTCTCATCTGGCAACGAGCGTACCCGTAGCGTCGGATGGACGCCTCCGCGGCCACAACATCCGGGCCGAAGTCGAAGGACGGCGCTTCGAGATCACGCTGCTCGAGCCCGAGCCGCCGCACGCGGAGCTCGCGCGCCGCCGACGCGATCGTGATGCTCAGCAAGGGCATCATGGCGCGGCACGCGACGCCATCGTCACGCCCATGCAGGGCACCGTGCTCGCGGTCGAGGTCGCCGACGGTGACGCGGTCGAGCCGGGCCAGGTCGTCTGCGTCGTCGAGGCGATGAAGATGGAGAACGAGATCACGTCTCCCCGAGCGGGGACGGTCTCGGAGCTCTCCGTGCAACCGGGCCAGCCGGTCACGACCGGCCAGGTCATCTGCCTTGTCACGCAGGACGCCGGTTGACGGAGCGGCCTCGCGCGCCTTTCTGCGCGGATCTCGCTCGCGAGAACGATGAGCCGCTCGTAGCGACCGCCAGCCGGATCGACAACTGGTTCCTGATCGAGTACCGGGGCCTCTGGGCGAGGGACGCCCTCACAGGCAGCGGTCTCTCCGACCAGGTCAAGGAGCGCCTGCGCGAGCAGGTCCGCTCTGTCCCGCACGGCCGGCTTCTGTTCGTGAGGCGCCCCGATCGCAGGCGATGTCCCGAGCTCGTTGCCTTCACGGCAGCCTCGAGACCCAGCGAGACGACCGTCACGCGAACCGAGTTCGAGGCATACGACGACCTCCGCGGGCTCGACCTCCTCGCAGGTCCGCCCGCCGGACATCCGCTGTTCCTCGTCTGCACGCATGGCAAGCACGATCCCTGCTGCGCGCGTTACGGGCGCCCGCTCTACGAGGCGCTGCGCGACGAGCTCGACCCCGAGTGGGCGTGGCAGGTCTCGCACATCGGAGGCGACCGGTTCGCGGGCAACCTCGTCTGCCTGCCGGAGGGGCTCTACTACGGGCGGGTCGATCGCGAGCTCGCCGGCTCGGTCCTCGACGAGCATCTCGCGGGCCGGATCTCGATGGCGAACTACCGCGGGCGATCGATCTTCACCTTCCCCGTCCAGGCAGCAGAGCGCCGCCTCCGTGAGCGGGAGGGGCTCGTCGGGATCGACGATCTGTCGCTGCGGCGAGTCGAGCGGGAGGACGGCTCCTTGCGCGTTACGTTCGCCGCCGGCGCCGAGACGCACGAGCTGCGCGTGCACGAGGAGCACGGAGATCTGACGCGGCTCACATGCAATTCGGAGTCGCTCGAGCGGCCGCCTCGCTACGTCGTCAGTCCGCCCTGATCCGGACGAGGCCCTCGCGCACGAGCCGCCTCAAGAGCACGAGTCGGCCCTCGTCGTCTAGCCGCCCGGGAAGGTCGGCCGCCGTAAAGGGCTCGTCGACCCGGAGCAGGTACTCGAGCTCGGCGGCGATCCGCGCCGGCAGGTGCAGCGTGCGCCCCTCGAAGGAGAGCCGCGCCTCGCCGTCGTCGACCTCGAGGTCTGCGATCACGGTGTCGCGGCGCTCGAGCTCGGTCTCGAGGTCGAGCTCGTCGAGCGCGCGCAGCTGGTCGAATGCGTCCGCGCGAATCGGGCGGCGGCCCTCGACGAACGAGCGCCGTTGGCGACGCGCGACCGCCTCGGGCGAGAGCCGCGCGGCCAGCGCCTCGAAGAGCCCATCCGGCGCCGCGCCGTCTTCGCGCACGCCTCGCCGGAACGCGACGTCCTCCCCGGCAGCCTCGTCCACCGCGGCCCGAACCGCGTCGCGCCAGGTCGCGACGTTGATGCCGACGGTCAGGTGGAGCGACGCGGCGTCCGAGGTCATCGCCTGATGCAGCCAGCCGCGCGGGAGGTAGAGCGTGTCGCCGGCCCGCATCGCGCTTTTCGCCCTCGACCTGCAGGCAGAGCACGTCGTGCGTGTCGTGGTGCACCTTGAAGCCCTGCGCGCCTGCGGGCGTGTAGTACGCGTTCGCCTGCACCGGGTAGCCGAGCTCGCGCTCGACGTCGCGGCAGAAGTCGGCGAGTGGGGGATGCTGGAGCTGCAGCGCCTGGAGGACGATCGTCGCGCCGCCCTCGAACTGCCCCGCGACCCGTTCGACCTGCGCGCTCCCCGAGAACGACGTCGGTGTCCACGGGATGTCTTCCGCGTAGTCGCCGAGGACGATCTTCGTGTCCTCCTTGACGACCCGGAACGCGGGGTGCCGAAGCCCGCCGGCCGAAACGCGCCGCTCGACCTCGGCTATCGACAACAGGTCGAGGAAGCGCCCCTCCTCAGCGCGCGGCACGAGGAGGGGTTTCCGCTCCCAGAACTCACCGAAGAAGCGCTCGGCTTCTACGGGTGAGACACAGCGCGCCAAGGCACCGCTCGCGGTGCCGCCATCAGGACGGGCGGGCTTGGCCCGCCCATCCGTCGGAACTGACCGGTCGACCCGATCGAGCTTCATACCCAACGCTCTAGGCGCTGCTGCTACGAGTCGCTACCGTCGGAATCGCTGTCCGAACCGTCCGAGTCGGAGCCGCCGTCGTCCATCCCGTCGCTATCGCCGCCGGAGTCCGTCCCGTCGCTGTCGCCGCCGGAGTCCGTCCCGTCGCTGTCGCCCTCTTCCGACTCCTCCTGGGTCGTCTCACCGCGAATCTCTTCGTCCTGCAGCGATGTGTCTAGCTCGCTCACTGCGCCTCCTTGGTGGGTGACGCGCCCACTCTAAGGCACCGCTTGCGGTGCCGACGTCAGGGTGCGCGGGCTTTGCTCGCGCACCCGTCGGAAATGAACAGCCGATGCCCCCGAAGCGACCGTATCCGCTCCTAAGCTAGAGTCGCGCGCGCCGGTGGACCTCTACGAGTACCAGGGCAAGGAGCTCTTCAAACGCTTCGGGATACCCGTCTCGGAGGGGCGCGTCGCCGCGACCCCTGACGAGGCGCGCGCAGCCGCCGAGGAGCTCGGGACACAGGTCGTCGTCAAGGCCCAGGTGCTGACCGGCGGCCGCGGGAAGGCCGGTGGGATCAAGCTCGCCGACTCCCCCGACGAGGCCGCGCAGCACGCGGAGGCGATCCTCGGCATGGACATCAACGGCCACGTCGTCCGCAAGCTCTGGATCGAGCAGGCCTCGGACATCGAGCGCGAGTACTACCTCTCGGTCACCTTCGACCGCGGCGAGAAGAAGGCGCTGTTCATGCTCACGAAGGAGGGCGGAATCGACATCGAGGAGGTCGCGGCCGAGCGGCCCGAAGCGCTGGCGCGGCTGCACGTCGACCCGCTCGAAGGCTTCCAGCCCTACCAGGCGCGCAGGCTCATCTACGCGGCTGGGATCGAGGACCCGGACGAGCAGAAGCAGATCCTCACGATCGTCCAGAAGCTGTACGACGCGTTCGTCGGCGCGGACGCGATGCTCTGCGAGATCAACCCGCTGATCGTCACGCCCGAGGGCCAGGTGAAGGCGCTCGACTCGAAGTTCACGGTCGACGACAGCGCGCTCTACAAGCATCCCGACATCGCGGAGATGCGCGACCTCGAGGCGTACCCGCCCGAGGAGCGTGCCGCCCGTGAGAAGAGCGTGACCTACGTGAAGCTCGACGGCGAGGTCGGGATCCTCGGCAACGGGGCCGGTCTGGTCATGTCCACACTGGACGTGATCGCGCTGGCCGGCGGCAAGCCGGCGAACTTCTGCGACCTGGGCGGGGGCGGTGACGCACAGGGCGTTGTCGACGCGCTCGAGATCATCAGCGCCGATCCGCAGGTGAAGTCGATCTTGTTCAACATCTTCGCGGGGATCACGCGGTGCGACATCGTCGCGCGCGGCATGCTCCAGGCGCTCGACCAGACGAAGATCGCGCATCCGATCGTCGTCCGCTTCGACGGGACGAACGCGGAGGAGGGCCGGCAGATCCTCGAGGACGCGGGTCGAGACAACATCCACGTCGAGGCGACGATGCTCGACGCGGCGCGCCGCGCGGTGGAGCTGGCGCAATGACCGATACATGGTCGAAGCGCGCGGAGGCGTATCGCGAGAGCGACGCGCATCGCCAGGGACGCGACCTCGAGCTCTTCGCCGAGTGGGCCGAGGGTGAGAAGGCGCTCGACGTGGCCACGGGCGGCGGGAACGTGGCGCGGGTCCTGCGCGAGGCCGGCCTCGAGGTCGTGACGATCGATTCCGCTCCGGGCATGCAGCCGACGGTCGTCAGCCGCGCGGAGGAGATCCCGTTCGCCGATTCGAGCTTCGACGTCGTGGCGTGCCGGGTCGCGGCGCACCATTTCCAGGATCCGGCAGGGGCGCTGAAGGAGATGGCCCGCGTCAGCCGCGCGCTCGTGCTCGTCTCGGACAACCTGTTCATGGGCGAGGCGGGCGAGGAGGCCGACCAGCTGCGCGACCCGACCCATGTTCGGAACTACTCCGAGGATGAGTGGCGCGGCATGTTCGGCGAGGCTGGGCTCGAGCTCGAGGCGTACGAGCTCGAGGGCAAGCGGATCGACTTCGAGGCGTGGCTCGATCGGTCGGGCACGCCGGACGAGGATCGGCCCAGGATCCGCGAGCTGGTCGCCGACCGCGTCGAAGGCGGC
>VAXT01000211.1 GCA_005883245.1 Actinomycetota bacterium
GCGATATGCCGTTCGGCTCGTTCCAGGTCTCCGACGAGAAGGCGCTCGAGAACGCGATCCGCTTCGTCAAGGAGGCCGGTGCCGACGCGGTCAAGCTCGAAGGCGCCGGCCCGATGGTCTCGCGCGTGAAGACGATGGTCGACGCGGGCATTTCGGTCATGGGACACGTGGGCCTGACACCGCAATCGGCGACGAAACTGGGCGGATTCAAGACCCAGGGGAAGACGGCCGAGGCAGCAGCCGAGCTGGTCGAAGGCGCGCTGGCGCTCGAGGAGGCGGGCGCGTTCGCGGTCGTCCTCGAGGCCGTCCCCGCCCCGGTCGCGGCCGAAGTGACGCGACGGCTAACCGTGCCGACGATCGGGATCGGCGCCGGCCCGGACACGGACGGGCAGGTGCTCGTCTACCACGACCTGCTCGGGCTCACCGAGGGGCATCTCCCCCGCTTCGTGAAGCGCTACGCGAGCCTCTCGCGCGAGATCCGCGACGCGCTCGAGCACTACGCCGAAGAGGTGCGCGACGGCACCTTCCCCGGCGACGAGCACACCTACGCGATGGCCGACGAAGAGCTCGAGCGCTTCCGCAGCTCGATCAGGCCGAGCACGACGAGCGCGAACGACCAGGCGAAGGAGCCGACGAGGAGCACTTCCAAGAGCTTGTCCCCCGCTCCGGTGTCCGACCCACCGGTACGGAAGACGTCCTCGCCGTAGATCCCGAGCCGAACCGGCCACAGGACGATCAGCGAGAGCGCGACCGGCGCCATCGCCAGCCCGACGATCTGGCGCGCCTGGCGGTACGAGGCCCGGACGCGCACCGCAGCCGCGATCGCGTACACGAGCAGCCCGCCGCCCCAGTACGCGAGAAACCCGTAGAACGCCCCGCCCAGGAACGCCCAGACGGCGACGTTGAGCCCGTCGTAGTTCGGGTCGTCCATCAGCCGGCCCGCGAGTGACGTCGAGAGGACGCCGGCGATCCCCGCGAGGATGACGATCGCCATGATCGGCTCCTGCCGCGCCTCGGCCCCTTCGGGCGAGTCGTCGCTCAACGCGGCGAACGTGCCGCGGGGGCTCGTGAAGACAGCGAGCGCGCGGAGCCACCACTCCCTCTGGAGCGAAGGCGTCGATTCCGCGGCCGCGGTCACACGGTCAGCGTACTGTCTCCCGGATGCCTGAGACCGCGCTCGTGATCGTCGTCCCGGAAGCGGAGCTGCTGGTCTCGGACTGGCGCGCGCAGTACGACTGGTCGGCGCAGCGGGGCGTCCCGGCGCATATCACGCTCCTCTATCCGTTCGCCCCGACCGAGAAGATCGACGACGACCTTCTGCGCCGGCTTCGAGAGCTCTTCGGGTCGCAGGCGCCGATCACGTTCGAGCTGCCACCTGTGGCGCGCTTCCCGGAGGTCGCCTGGCTCGCACCCGAGCCGTCGGAGCCGTTCAACGCCCTGATCGACTTGATCGCCGCCCGCTTCCCTGAATTCCCGCCCTACGGGGGCGTCCACGACGAGGTCATTCCCCACCTCACGGTCGCCGAAGGAGGCACCGAGCTCCAAGATCGTGTCGAGGCGGCAGTCTCGGGAGACCTCCCGATTCGGGCGCACGCGGGCCACGTCACGTTCCTGTTCGAGAACGACGAGGGCCTCTGGCACGAGGCCCACCGCTTTCCGCTCGATGGCTAGGCCGCGGCCCTTGCCGTCTTGCGTGCCTTCCTCGGCAGCACGTCGCGCATGTACCGGCCGGTCGCCGACTCGTCGACCTCCGCCACCTGCTCCGGCGTCCCGGTCGCGATCACCTCGCCGCCCGCCTCGCCGCCCTCGGGGCCGAGGTCGATGATCCAGTCTGCCTGCTTGATCACATCGAGGTTGTGCTCGATCACGAGCACCGTGTTGCCCGCATCGACGAGCCGCTGCAAGACCTCGAGCAGCTTCTCGATGTCGGCGAAGTGGAGCCCCGTCGTCGGCTCGTCGAGGATGTACAGCGTCCTACCGGTCGCAATCTTCGAGAGCTCCGAGGCCAGCTTGACGCGCTGCGCCTCGCCGCCCGAGAGCGTGGTCGCGGGCTGGCCGAGCTTGACGTAGTCGAGCCCCACGTCGTGCAGCGTCTGCAGCCGGCGCCTGAGCTTCGGAATCTTCGCGAAGAACCTGAGCGCCTCCTCGACCGACATCTCGAGCACGTCGGCAATCGACTTGCCCTTGAACCGCACCTCGAGCGTCTCCCGGTTGTACCGCCGGCCGTGGCAGGTCTCGCACGGCACGTAGACGTCGGGCAGGAAGTGCATCTCGATCTTGATCGTCCCGTCCCCCTTGCAGGTCTCGCAGCGGCCGCCGCGGACGTTGAACGAGAACCGCCCCGGCTTGTAGCCGCGCACCTTCGCCTCGGGCGTGAGCGAGTACAGCTCCCGGATCGGCGTGAAGATGTCGGTGTACGTCGCCGGGTTCGAGCGCGGCGTGCGTCCGATCGGCGACTGGTCGATGTCGATCACCTTGTCGAAGCACTCGATCCCCTCGCAGCCGAGGTGGTCGCCGGGCTTCACGCGCATCCGGTGCAGCCGGTTCGCGAGCGCCTTGAAGACGATCTCGTTCACGAGCGTCGACTTGCCCGAGCCGGAGACCCCGGTCACGGTGATGAACTTCCCAACCGGGAACTCGACGTCGATCGACTTCAGGTTGTGCTGCGAGGCGCCGCGCACCCAGAACGAGCCCTGGTCCTCCTCGCGCCGCTCGGGAACCGCGATCACGCGCTTGCCGGACAGGAACTGGCCCGTGACCGACTCCTTGTTCTTCTCGACGTCCTCCGCCGTCCCCTC
>VAXT01000098.1 GCA_005883245.1 Actinomycetota bacterium
TTGGGCGACAGCTCGCGGAAGCTGGGCGGATCGCGGTGGATCGGCCAGCGCTCGACGCCGTCAGTCGGAGCGGGCTGCTCGTCGACCGGCTCGCCGATCACGTTCCAGAGCCGCCCGAGCGTGACCTCGCCGACGGGGACCGTGATCGGCCCGCCGAGGTCGACCACGTCGGCGCCACGCGCGAGGCCGTCGGTCGAGTCCATCGCGACCGCACGCACGCGGTCGTCTCCGAGGTGCTGCTGCACCTCGGCGATCAGGTCGTTGCCGTCCACGGTGATGCGGAGGGCGCTGTAGATCTCGGGGATCTCGTCCGGGAAGAGCGCGTCGATGACGACGCCCTTGACTTCGATCAACTTGCCGACGTTTTGACCCTGCGTTTGCTCAGGCATGCGTCTCCTGAAGGGGTGAGTCCGGTGTGGTGCCGGCACGGCGGAAGAGCCGCCCGCTCAGCGCCCTGAGTCTAGCGAAGCCAGGGCGCGAACGTCCTCGATCCTCCAGGAGGTTGGCCTTGCGCATGTCGTCCTCGATCGCCTCCACACGGGAGGCATGGTCGAGGCTTCAGACGTGCGAGGTTACGAGCGAGGGAAACACTGTCTAGAACAGTACCCCTCGGGCTGCTTTCGTTACGCGCTACCGCTTGCGAATCACAGGCCCGCCGCGCAGCGAGCTGTGCCCGGCGGCCGTGAGCCGGGCCGGGCCGGTGATCGCGGCGCTCGCGATCGCCCCCGCCGTCGACAGGTTCATCGTGTCGACCGAGGCGAGATGCGAGGTGACGCTGTCGGCGTGCCCAGTGGCGTCACGAACAGAGCGCGTGCGGAGATCCGACGAGGCGAGGATGCTCCCGAGCCCGACGACCGTAACCGCCATCGCGGCGACGGCCGGCGCCAGCCGCAGACCGACGCGGCGGCGGAGCCGTCCGATCTCGATCGGGCGCTCGAGCTGCTCGAGCGGAGCCGTGCGCAGCATCTCGGTGAACCCGCCGATCGCAGTGCTGAACTCCCTGCAGGACGGGCAATCCACAAGATGTGCGCTGAGGAGGACGCGCTCGAACCTCGACAACTCCCCGTCGAGGTCGGCGGTCGCCCACTGCCGGGCGCGGTCGCAGGCTCCGTGCATGGGTCTCACACTACTTTTGACGGCGGCTCACACCTGAAAGTTAGTCACTCAGAAGAGTGAGTGCCGCGTGTCGATCGCGGCGCCGAGCGCGACGAGGATCAGGCCGAGCGAGATGAAGAGGGCCGAATTGTTGATCGTCTCGTTCTGCTCGCCCAGAGTCGCCCAGCGCAGCCGCCGCGAGCCGGCTCCAGGAATCGGAAGCATCGTCGGCCCGATCGTGTCCTCGCCCTTCACCCGCGCCGGCCCGCGGTTGCCGACGAAGAAGCCGACGATCAGCAGGAACGAGCCGCCCAGGTAGAAGCCGAGCGTGAGCGCGCGATTGACGCTCGCGCCGATCAGGAGACCGAGCGCAAGCGAGAGAACGACGGTCACGCCGAGGGCGAGCACGAGCACGAACGCGAGCCGGCGAAGCGCCGCGACGAGCATGCCCGGAATTTACGCCTGGACCGGTTCCTCTTGCGCCCGAGCCGTTCCCCGCCGACGCATCTCCTCGGCGGTCATCGGCCAGCGCTCGAGCGGGTAGAAGCACTTGGCCACGTGACCGTTCCCGAACGGGAAGAGCTCCGGCTCCTCGACGTCGCAGTGGCCTTCGACGAAACGCGGGCAGCGCGGATGGAACCGGCATCCGGACGGCGGGTTGACCGGGCTCGGGACGTCGCCCTCGAGCACGATCGCCTCCCGCGCACGGCCGCGCTCCGGATTCGGGATCGGAACGGCAGACAGCAGGGCGCCCGTGTACGGATGCTTCGGCTCGCGATAGAGCGTGTCGCGGTCCGCCACCTCCGAGACCTGCCCCAGGTACATGACCATCACGCGGTCCGAGATGTGCCGCACGACGTTCAGGTCGTGGGCGATGAAGATGTAGGTCAGCCCGAAGTCGTCCTGCAGGTCCTTGAGCAGGTTGAGGATCTGCGCCTGCACCGAGACGTCGAGAGCCGACACGGGCTCGTCGCAGACGATCAGCTTCGGGTTCACGGCGAGAGCGCGGGCGACGCCGATGCGCTGCCGCTGGCCGCCCGAGAACTCGTGCGGGAACCGGTTGTAGTGCTCGGGGTTGAGGCCGACGACCTCGAGCAGCTCCTGCACGCGCCTCTTGACCTCGGCCGGAGTGCCGAGCTTGTGCACCTCGAGCGGCTCTCCGATGATGAAGCCCACGCGCTTGCGCGGATTCAGCGACGCGTAGGGGTCCTGGAAGATCATCGTCATCTCGCGGCGAATCGGGCGCATGGCGACGCGCGAGACATTCGTGATGTCGCGCCCCTCGAACATGATCCTGCCGGCCGTCGTGTCCAGGAGGCGCACGATGCAGCGCGCGAGCGTCGACTTTCCGCAACCGGACTCGCCGACGATGCCGAGCGTCTCTCCTGGATTGATGCTGAATGAGACGCCGTCGACCGCCTGAACCTGCGCGATCGCCTTCTGGAAGATGATGCCGCGTGTGATCGGGAAGTACTTCTTGACCCCGTCGACGACCAGAAGCTCGTCGCCGTGCAGCTCCATCTGTCCGTTCGACCCCTGCTCTGTTGCCACCTAGCCGACCTCCGCCATCGTCGACTCGATCAACTTGTTCGCCTCCCGGTCCTTCGTCTCCTGGTCCAGATGGCAGGCCTGGAGGTGGGACGGATCGCGCTCGGTTGCCAGGAGCTTCGGCTCGGTCGTGCGGCAGACGCCCATCACGTACGGGCAGCGCGGATGGAAGCGGCAACCGCTCGGCGGCCTGAGCAGCGAGGGCGGCTGGCCCGGGATCTGGACGAGCCGCTCGGTGTCTGTCTCGAGCCGCGGGAGCGAGCCCATCAGGCCCCACGTGTACGGATGCTGCGGCCGGTTGAACAGGTCGTGCACCTTCGCGTGCTCGACCACCTTCGCGGCGTACATGACGACCACGTCGTCGGCTGTCTCGGCGACGACTCCCAGGTCGTGCGTAATCATGATGATCGCGCTCCCGAAGTCTTCCTGGAGGCGCTTCATCAGGTTCAGGATCTGCGCCTGCGTGGTCACGTCGAGCGCCGTTGTCGGCTCGTCCGCGATCAGGAGGTCAGGGTCGTTGATCAGGGCCATCGCGATCATCACGCGCTGGCGCATGCCGCCCGAAAACTGATGCGGGTAGTCGTCGATCCGCCCCTCGGCTTTCGGGATGCCGACCGCCTTCAGGAGCTCGAGCGCCCGAGCTTTCGCGACCCGGACGGTCACGTCACGGTGGAGCTGGACGGCCTCGACGAGCTGCTTCCCGATCGTATGCACCGGGTTCAGCGACGTCATCGGGTCCTGGAAGATCATCGACATCTCGTCCCCGCGGATCTTGCGGAGCTCGCTCGACTTGGCCCTGAGGAGATCCTTGCCCTTCCACAACGCCTCGCCGCTCGACATCGTGGTGCGCTTCGCGTTCAGGCCCATGATCGTCAGGCAGGTAACGCTCTTCCCGGAGCCGGACTCGCCCACGATTCCGAGCGTCTGCCCCTTCTCGACCGTGAACGAGACACCGTCCACCGCCTTGACGATGCCGTCCTCGGTCTTGAAGGACGTGCGTAGGTCCTTGACTTCGAGCAGAGCCATGGGCGAGGCCGCTTAGCTTAGCCGGATTCGCGGGTCGATCCAGGCATACAACAGATCGACGATCAGGTTGAAGAAGAGGATGGCGATCGTCGCGAACACGACGACCCCTTCGAGGGTGGCTAAGTCTTCGGCCTGGATGGCGATCACCGACGTCCTGCCGAGCCCGGGGAGCTGGTACACGTACTCGGTGAAGATGGCACCGCCGAGAGCGACGCCGATGTCCATGCCGAGCATCGTGACGACCGGCAGGAGCGCATTCCGCAGGACGTGCGAGAAGAGGATGCGCTGCTCCGGCGCGCCCTTGGCGCGCGCGGTCCGCACGTAGTCCTCGTTCAGCGTCTCCATCACGTTCGCCCGGATCATGCGGACGTAGAGCGCCGCGAACAGGATCGCGAACGTCATCCACGGCAGGATCATGTGGTAGGCCCACTGGACCGGCCCGCCGGGCAGGCCCGAGTCGGGTGGCGCGCCGAAGAAGTTCGCGTAGTTCGCGATCGGCGTGATGTGCAACCTGACGCCGAAGACGTAGGAGAAGATCAGGCCGATCCAGACCGGGTGGGCCGAGACCCCGATCAGGACGAAGACCATCGCCGCGCGGTCGATCAGCGAGCGCGGCCGTAAGGCCGAGAAGATCCCGACCGAGAGGCCGATGATCATCCAGCAGACGGCGCCGCCGAAGACGAGCGAAGCCGTCACCGGGGCTGCCTGCTTGATCGTCTCGTTGATGCTCTGGCTCGTCGCGTATGACGTGCCGAGCGAGTGCTCCCACACCAGGCGCTTCAGGAACAGCCCGTACTGGACCGGGAGGGGCTTGTCGAGCCCGAGCTTCTCCGTGGCGGTCTTCAGGCAGACGGGGCCGGCCTGGTCGCCTCCGCACATCGCGCGGGCGGGATTGTTCGGCGCCATGAAAAAGATCACGAACGTGACGAACGTGATCACCAGGAAGAGAAAGATCGCCCACAGGATTCTCCTGATCAGATACCGGAACAAATCTGGCTCCTTCCTTTCCTAGTGCGCCGCCACGAAATCCTATCGTTCAAATAACACGCAGGGCGCCGGTTGAAACCGGCGCCCTGCGTTTGTTGCCTAGCTCCTCAGAGCCTCCTTACTTCAGTGCCATTGCAGGGATGCTCCAGTCCTGGTAGATCCCCTGGTACACGAGGCCCTTCGGGTTGACGCGGTCCGAGAAGAAGTAGCGGTTGTTGTACGTCCGCTCGATCGCCATCGGGGCGGCCTTCTTCATGATGTCGATGTCCATCTGCCCGTACACCTTGAGACGCTTCGGGCCGACGAGCTTGGCCGCGTTCTCCATCCGCTTGTTCCATCTCGGATTGTTGAAGTACGAGTAGTTGACGTTGTTCTCGTCCTGGATGCTCGGGCCGTACAGGAGGATGTTGATCCAGTCGTACGGGTCTGGATAGTCCGAGCACCAACCCATCGAGACGCCGATGTCGGCATCGTTGCCGCGCTTGCCCATGGCGTCGTAGATGTTGCCGCCCGAGAAGCCCTTCATCGTGATGTTCCCCGAGCTGAAGCCGAGGTTGATGAGGTCCTGGCGGACGATCTGGGCCTGATTCGGGTTCGTCGAGCCAGACGAGCGGTAGTAGACGGTGATCTTCCCGTCCTTCATGTGACCGGAGGCGAGCTGCTTGGCCTTGGTCAGGTTCTTCTTGTACAGCGTGACGTTCCTCCACCCAGGGACACCCGGGTTGAAGAGGTGCGTCCACGGCTGACCCGCATACGGGCCGGCCTGCTGCACGTACGGCGGTCGGCTGATCGCGTAGTTGACCGCCTGCCGCAGCTGCAGGTTCTTGCCGAACAGGTTGTTCGCCGTGTTCATCGGCAGGTAGCCGGTGCAGTTGACCGGCTTCGTGAAGAAGCGGGTCTTGTTGACGCCGTACTGGCTGGCGACGCCCTGGACTTCAGCCGCAGGCAGCGGGCCCTCGTCGAGCTGGTTGTCCTTCGTCTGCTGGAAGGCCGTCTGCTCGTTGAGGTTCCACTGAACGTCGATACCAGTCAGGTTCCGCGGCCGCGTGCGGCCCGGGCCCGGCTTCCAGTACTTGTTCTGCCTCAGCGACGTCAGCTGGTTCACGTCGTTGCGCGACATGTAGTACGGGCCCGCCGCCGGCATGTTGTTGCCGTTGACGTTCACGACTTCCTTGTCGAGCGGAAGCTTCGTCGACGTGGCCTGGAAGAACGGCATGGTGATCTTCGCCATGAACGTTCCGTCGCCCTTGGTCAGGTTGACGACGAGCCTGTTGCCCTTGACCTGGACGCCGGAGACGTTCGTGCCGTTTCCGTCGTTGACCGCCTTGGCGCCGACGATGTTCGTGCCCGTCGGGTCCGTGATGAACTGCGCGCCAGGCGACGCGAGGTCATGGTTGGCGGTCCGGTTGATGGCGTACTTGAAGCTGTTCGCCGTCACCGGGGAGCCGTCGCTGAACCTGAAGCCCTTCCGGATGAAGAACGTGTACTTCTTGCCACCGTTCGTGACGGTGAAGTGAGAAGCGACCTCCGGGACGAGCTTGCTGCCCGCGGGGCCGGACTTATCCGGATAGTTGTACAGCTTCGCTGCGGTCGCGTACTCGAGCCACCACGCGGTCGTGATGTAGGCGAGCTGCGGGTCGACCTGGACCGAAGCCCCGGTCGTGCCGTACTTCCAGATCCCGCCCTTCTTGAGCGCGCCGGCGTTCCCCGCCGCACTCGCGAAGCTCGATGCGACCAGAAGGCTTGCCCCGGTCACGAGCATCGCAACCGAGAGCCATAGCCGTCTTCGCATGTTTCTCCTTTCCGTGAACTCGAGCCAGGGCTGCCCCGACTCGGGACGGGCCTCTCCCCGTCCACAACCTAAGACGCCGGTAAGAAGGTTTGGTTAGCTGCTTCGAATGCGCTGATGGTTAGGCGGTTTCCTGGCGCGTCGCTGCGTTGCCCGTTTGCCGATGGGACAGTGTTAGACCACACGGCCCGCCGGCAGGAGCGTGCGCAGCGGCTGCGAGGCGGCGGGCGGAGCCGGGCATCGCCCGGCGGGAGGCCGACGCCGGCCAGGGAAGCGACTAGCGGCCGCCCGAGCGCGGGTCGAACGCGTCGCGGAGGCCGTCGCCGAGCAGGTTGAACGCGAGCGTCGTCATGAGCACGGCGAGGCCGGGCCAGAGCATGAGGAGCGGCCGGGTCGTGTAGTACTCGGGCGCGCTCGAGAGCAGGTTGCCCCAGCTCGGGACCGTGAGCGGGATGCCGACGCCGAGGAACGACAGGCCGGCTTCGAAGAGCACGTAGCTCGCGACGATCAGCGTCGAGTAGACGATCATCGGCGCGATCAGGTGGGGGATCACGTGCGAGCGGATGATCCGCGCGTCGCTCGCTCCGATCATCCGGGCAGCCTCCACGTACTCCTTCTCGCGGATCGAGAGCACCTGAGCCCGCATGATCCTGGCCGGATAGAACCAGCCGAAGATGCTGAAGATCAGAACGAGCGTCACCACTCCCTGGGGGAAGAATCCCAACGTGATCGCGTTCAGTCGGGGCCCAACAGTCGCGGCGAGCGCGATCACGAAGAGCAGCAGCGGGAAGGCCATCGTAATCTCGGTCAGACGGGAGATCACCGTGTCGGTCGTCCCGCGGAAGTAGCCCGCGGAGGCGCCCAGTATCACGCCGAGTATCATCACCCCGATCGTCGAGAGGATGGCGACCTCGAGCGAGACGCGGGCGCCGTACAGGAGGCGCAGGAACTCGTCCTGGCCGAGCCTGTTCGCAGCGCCGAGGACCATCACGTTTTCCTTCCCGGTGTTGGGATTTTGAAAGTGCGTCCAGGGCCCGGCAGGTAGCAGGCTGGGCAGCTTGACGATCTCGGGTGAGGCGGCGAAGATGTCGTTCGGCCCGTGGCCCGAGTAGTGCTTCGCGATCGGTGCGCCCGCGAACGCGACGGAGATCAGAAAGACGATGAAGATCGCGCTCGCGATCGCCACCTTGTCGCGCCTGAATCGGCGCCAGACGAGCTCCCAGTACCCGCGCGCCTGGACCGCTGCCGGGTCGCCGAGCTCACTTCCCGATTCTGTTGCGACCGCGGCTCCAAGGCCGGCGGCGCCGGAGACGACGACTTGGTCTTGTTCGGTCTGCGACATCGAAGGCGCTGAAGTATAAGACCCCGCGCGCGCGAAAAAGTTTGTCGCGGCGCCGGCGCCGCGAGTCTCCCCCAGCTCAAGCGAATCAGGCCGTCAGCGCGTCCGCTCCCGCGACAACCTCGAGGATCTCCTGCGTGATCTCGGCCTGACGGGCCCGGTTCATCTGCAGCGTCAGGCTGTCGATCAGCTCGCCCGCGTTCTTCGAGGCGTTCCGCATCGCGGTCATCCGCGCGCCCTGCTCGGAGGCGGCGGACTCGAGCAGCGCCCGGTAGAGCTCGGTCTCGACGTAGACCGGGAGCAGGCGTTCGAGGATCTGCTCCGGCTCCGGCTCGTAGATGAAGTCTCCGAGCATCGCCTGCGCGTGATCGTCGTCGCCGCCTTCGAGGAGCGACTCTGGGATCGGTAGGACCTCCTGCGCCACGACGCGCTGCGTGAGCGCCGACTCGAAGTGGTTGTAGATGACGACGACGTGGTCGACCTCCTGCTCGGAGTAGAGCTCGGAGACCTTGTGGGCGATCGCCTGCGCGTCGGCGTACTGCGGGCTATCGCTGAAGCCCATCCACGACTGGCCGATCTCGTACCGGCGGAAGCGAAGCGTGGAGGCGCCCTTCTTGCCCGCGACGAGCCAGTGCGGCTCGACGCCCTCGCCGCGGAGCCGCCGCTCCTGCGCGAACGCCTCGCGGAGGATCTGGGCGTTGAAGGCCCCGGCCAGCCCGCGGTCGCCGGTCAGCGGCAGGATCGCCACCGCGCGCTCCTCCTCGCGCCGCTGGAGCAACGGCAGGCCGCGCAGCGAGGTGCTGGCGCGGGCCGTGCCGATCATCAGCTCGGTCATCCGGTCGGCGTACGGGCGCATCGCCTCGATCCGCGCCTGCGCCTTGCGGAGCTTCGCGGCCGCGACGAGCTCCATCGCGCGCGTGATCTTCCGCGTGTTCGTGACGGAGCGGATCCGCCGCCGGATGTCCTGGACGGTGGCCAAGCTAGGAGACGAGAGCCTCTTCTCGCTGGACGTTGAACGTCTGCAGGAACTTCTTCAGCGCCTCGTCCAGCTTCGCGGTCGTCTCGTCGGAGAGTTCGCCGCTCTCCCGAATCTCCTTGTAGCTCGCGCCCTCGGTCCGCAGGTACTCGCGCAGCTCCCCCTGGAAGCGCGGCACCTGTTCGACCGGAATCTCGTCGAGGTACCCGTTCACGCCCGCATAGAGCGCCACGACCTGCTCCTCCATGGGCCACGGGTCGTACTGCGGCTGGTTCAGCGTCGCAACCATCCTCTCGCCGCGGGCGAGCGCGTCCTGCGTCGCCTGGTCGAGCTCGGATCCGAACTGGGCGAACGCCTCCAGCTCGCGGTACTGCGAGAGGTCGAGCCGTAGGCGACCTCCGACCTTCCTCATCGCCTTCGTCTGTGCAGCCGCGCCGACCCGGGAGACCGAGATGCCGACGTTCACTGCAGGGCGGATCCCGGAGAAGAAGAGATCGGTCTCGAGGTAGATCTGGCCGTCCGTGATCGAGATCACGTTGGTCGGGATGTATGCGGCGACGTCTCCCGCCTGGGTCTCGATCACCGGGAGGGCCGTCAGCGAGCCACCGCCCAGCTCGTCATTCAGCTTGCAAGCGCGCTCGAGCAGGCGCGAGTGCAGGTAGAAGACGTCGCCGGGAAACGCCTCGCGCCCCGGCGGGCGGCGCAGCAGCAGCGAGAGCTGACGGTAGGCGTCCGCGTGCTTCGAGAGGTCGTCGTACATCACGAGCGCGTGCTCGCCCTTGTAAAGGAAGTACTCCCCCATCGCGCAGCCGGCGAACGGCGCCATCCACTTGATCGGAGCCGCCTCCTGCGCGGCCGCGGAGACGATGATCGTGTACTCCATTGCACCGGCGTCGCGCAGGCGCTCGTAGACCTGAGCGACGGTCGACGCCTTCTGGCCGACGGCGACGTAGATGCAAACGACGTCGCTGTCCTTCTGGTTCAAGATCGTGTCGACCAGGATCGCCGTCTTTCCGGTCTGGCGGTCGCCGATGATCAGCTCGCGCTGCCCCCGGCCGACGTTGGTCATCGAGTCGATCGCCTTGATCCCGGTCTGCAGCGGCTCCTTCACCGGCTGACGCGCGATCACCCCCCTCGCCGACCGGCACGCTGGCCACCTTGCCGGTGCGCCGCACCGTCTCGCCTTCCTTCACGTGCTGCCATTCGCCGAAGAGCGCCGCGCCGACGTCGTCCTCCTCCAGGTTGAACGCAAGCCCGACGACGCCGTGGTCGAACTCGAGCATCTCCAGCGCGACGCAGTTCTCGAGCCCGTAGACCCGCGCGATGCCGTCGCCGATCTGCAGGACGGTGCCCACCTCGGCCAGGTCGGTCTCGACCTCGTAGCGCTCGATGCGCTCCTTGAGGATCGAGGTGATTTCTTCGGGGCGTAGCTTCACATGCGCTCCTTAGACCGAGGGTTTGAGGCCGGCGCGCTGGAACACAGGCATGTTCTGCGCGGTCCTGATCGCGTCGGCGAAGGTGTTGGCGGCGCGGCCGGACTCGTCCTTGACGTCGCGGATCATCTTCTCACCTTCCGCCATCACATCCGTGCGGCCGGAGGCGAGGAACGGCGTCGCGCGTTGCAGGGTGTCGGCGACGACCTCGTAGTCGTCGCAGGCCTTGTGGAAGTCCTCGTCGATCCTCTTTAGCTTCGCGTTGTCGCCCGGCGGCGGCCCGATCTGGACGAGCTTGTTCGAGCACCGCTTGAGGTCGTTCATCCGTTTCTTGATGATCCGCAGCGTCGTCGGGTTCTGGCTGGCGATGAACAACCTGATCTGCGGGTTGTTGAAGTTCGTGACGACGTTCAGGTCTGTGTTGATCGGACGCAGGAAGATGTTCACGACGCGGTCCGCCCACTCCGCAGGAGTCTGCGCGGCGGGAAGCACCGGGCCGATCGGCACGGAGGACGTCTCCTTCTTGCTGCTGCCGCACCCGGCGACGGCGAAGGAAAGGCAGAGAAGAAGCAAGAGCGCACGTT
>VAXT01000219.1 GCA_005883245.1 Actinomycetota bacterium
ACTCTCGATGCCATGGTCTGCTTCCCTCACCTCCGAATGATCGGCCACGGTCGCTCGCGTGCGACCAGAACGATGCGCGCGGCTACCGTTGGGGCAGCGACACGAACGTAGGTTCGTAGGCTGGAAAAGGCCAACAGCTGCCAAAAAAGGGGTCACGTCCCTTAGCGTGGATGTCATAGGGCTCTGTCCTGAGCGTTGAGGACGATCGGGCCTCATCGACGTGAGGAGGTCCGTGATGTTGTATGCGGCGATCGACATCCACAAGCACGCCTTTCAGGCGGCGGTCCTCGATCCGGAGGGTGGCGAGGTGGTCGAGGCGCGCTTCTCGGCCGACCGCGAGAGTCTCGGCCGTTGGGCTGAGGAGTGGCAGGGCCGGGTCGTCGCGGTGGCGATCGAGGCGACGACCGGTTGGCGTTGGGTTTGGCGTGAGCTCTCGGTGCGCGGTTTCGACGTTCGGCTGGCCGAGCCGGTACAAGCTCGGGCGCTGCTGGGCCGGCGGCGGACCGCCAAGACGGACCGGCTCGACGCGCGCTGGCTGGCACGGCTGCTTGCGAAGGAGATGCTGCCGCAGTCGTGGATCCCACCGGAGGAGATCCAACGGCTACGCGATCGCACCCGACTGCGCAAGACGCTGGCCGAGGACCAGCGCCGCTGGGGACAGCGGCTCCACGCCTTCCTTCTCCATGAGGGCTGGCCGTGCCCGAAGTCGCGACTGCTGACGCCGGCGGGCATGCGCTGGACCGCCGCGCTCAAGCTGAGCGAGCACGGCCGGCTGCAGGTCGACTCGCTGCTTGCGATCATCGCTGCCCTCGAGGTGCAGCTGGATACGGTCGACAGCGAGCTGCGCCGCTTCGCCCGCACCGACGAGCGGTGCCAGGCGCTGCAATCGATCTACGGGATCGGGCCGATCCTCGCCTGCCATCTGCTCGCCGAGATCGGCGAGGCGTGCCGCTTCCGCCGCGCCAAGCAGATCACCCGCCTGGCCGGGCTCGACCCGGTCGTCGACGAATCAGGCGAGACGCGCCGTCGCGGCCATCTCGCCAAGGCCGGCTCACCCCAGCTGCGCTGGGCACTGGTAGAGGCGGCCGTCCACGCGAATCGGCGCAATGCTCCCGACCTCGAGCTCTACCAGGCGGTGCGCGACCGCCGCGACACCACGGTCGCCAGGCTGAGCGTCGCGCGCAAGATCGGCAAGCGCGCCTACCACGTCCTGCGCGAGCTCGAACTCGCCGCCGCCTGAGACGGCGATCGAGGCTTGACGCGTTCCCTCCTACACCTGAGCCGGCAGCGCTGCCGCTCCTGCTGTGGAATGAGCCGTCCGCTTCCGCTTTCCCGACTCGACAACCTGCCCGCGGAATGATCCGCGCGCCGAGATAGGTATGGGCAGCACCCCGACAAGTCATCTCTCGCGACCACCACCGTGCTCGCCGAGGCCACGATCCCTAGATAGGTGTAGGAGCGCTTCGGACGGCGCTGGGTAGTTGGTCCGGCCACCGTGGCGCTCAGACTCGTCGAGTCCTGCGAAGACGACGACGAGAGGAGAGTCACCACGATGGCCGAGACGAAGAGGATGACGACCGAGGAGGTCGTCGGCTACCTGCTCGAGGGCGAGGGTCTCGATTTCTTGCGCGAGTCACTGTCCTGGGTCGTGCAGCAGTTGATGGAGGCGGAGGTGTCGGAGCTGATCGGCGCCGAACGGGGCGAGCGAACACCGGAGCGGCTGACGCACCGCAACGGTTACCGCTCACGGAGCTGGTCGACGAGAGCGGGCGAGCTCGAGCTGGCGATCCCGAAGCTGAGGCGTGGCAGCTACTTCCCCTCATTCTTGGAGCCGCGCCGGCGCAGCGAGCAGGCGCTGGTGAGCGTGGTGCAGGAGGCGTACGTTGCCGGCGTCTCGACGCGCAAGGTCGACCAGGTGGTCGAGTCGCTCGGTTTGCGGATCTCGAAGAGCGAGGTCTCGCGGATCTGCCAGGGCCTGGACGAGCAGGTGGACGCGTTCCGCAACCGGCCGCTGGAAGGGGCGTATCCGTATCTGTGGCTGGACGCGAAGGTGGAGAAGGTCCGCGACGGCGGCCGCGTCGTGCGGAAGGCGTTGGTGCTGGCCTACGGCGTGCACGAGTCCGGCTACCGAGAGGTGATCGCGCTCGACGTCGGCGAAGCCGAGACGGAAGCGTTCTGGCGCTCGTTCCTGCGCTCGCTGGTCAAGCGCGGGCTCAACGGCGTGCAGCTGGTGATCTCGGACGCGCACGCCGGTTTGAAGAACGCGATCGGCCAGGTGCTCGGTTGTCCCTGGCAGCGCTGCAGCGTGCACTTCCTGCGCGAAGCGCTCGGGCACGTGCGTAAAGACCAGCAAGGGATGGTCGCGGCGCTGCTTAGGCCGATCTTCAACGCCGACACGGGCGAGCTCGCCCGTGAGCTCGTCGGCGACGCGCTCGAACGGCTCCAGCAGCCGCTACCGAAAGTCGCGGCGCTGCTCGAAGAGGCCGAGGAAGACCTGCTCGCCTTCTACGGCTTTCCCGCAGATCACTGGCCGAAGCTGCGCTCGACGGATGAAAATGTCAAGCGCTCGGGCGGTGCCTGTGGGCCGGCTTTGGGGCGATGGATTGGTCGCGCCTGGTACTCGCA
>VAXT01000231.1 GCA_005883245.1 Actinomycetota bacterium
TGACGAAACCGGACCACGCCGGCCTCGTCACCTTCCGCCCGACGAGCGACCCGACCGAGCTCGTCGAGAAGCTCCGCGGCGACGGCGTGATTGTCCGCGAGCTCCCGGGCCGCAACCTGATCCGCGTCTCGTGCGGCTACTGGACGAGCGAAAGCGATCTCGAGCGGCTCGTCAAAACCCTTGCCTAATCGAGACACGTCCTGGGACCTGGTCCCAAGACATGGCCCAACTCGACGCGTCCTGGGACCAGGTCCCGGGACATGTGTGTTTTAGCCGGTGGAGACGTCGGCGGCGGTGCGTAGCCCGAGCTCGCCTGCGATCGGGCGCAGCGCCTCGATCACGAACCGGATGTGGTCGTCGAGCTCCACGCCGAGCTCCTCGGCTCCGCGGTAGACGTCGTCGCGACTCACCCCCGAAGCGAACGACGGCTGCTTGAGCTTCTTCTTGACCGACTTCGGCTCCAGCGTCTCGATCCCGTCCGGCCGCACGAGTCCGCACGCGTGGACGAAGCCGGACAGCTCGTCGCAGGCGAAGAGCGTCTTCTTAAGCGGCGTGTCGCGCGGCAGCGCCAGGTGCTCGGCGTGCGAGAGGACGCCCTCGATCACGACCTCCGGGTAGCCCTCGTCACGCAGGATCGGAGCGCCGTCCTGCGGGTGCCTGTCCAGCGTCGGGTGGATCTCGTAGTCGAAGTCGTGGAGCAGCGCGGTCACGCCCCAGAGCTCCTCGTCCTCGCCGTACTTTCGCGCGTAGGCCCGCACCGAGGCCTCGACGGCCAGTGCATGCCGCAGCAGCGCCTCGCTCTTCGTGTAGCGGGTCAGAGTCTCCCAGGCGCGCTCGCGAGTGACCTCCAAGGCGCTCGGTACGATAGCCCCTCGCCCATGACCGAAACGATGGTCGCCGATGCGCTGATGGGGTCGTTCGTGATCGAAGGGGGCCAACCCCTTCACGGCCGTGTGACCGCCGCCGGCAACAAGAACGGCGTGCTCCCGATCCTCGCCGCCTGCGTGATGACGACCGAGCCGGTCGTCCTGCACAACGTCCCGCGCATCCGGGACGTGGACACGATGCTCGCGCTGATCGACGATCTCGGCGCCGACGTCCAATGGATCGGCCCGAACGACGTCCGCATTCACGCCGCCGACATTCGCAAGGCCGAGCTCGACCCGGAGCTGTGCTCGCAGATGCGCGCGTCGTTCCTGCTCGCCGGCCCCCTCCTCGTGCGGGCGGGAACCGCGATCGTCGCGCCTCCCGGTGGCGACGTGATCGGCCGCCGCCGCCTCGATCCGCACATCCACGGGTTCAGGGAGCTGGGCGTCGAGGTCGAGGCCGGCGACACGTACGACATGCGCACCGACGGCGTCCGCGGGGCCAGCGTCTTCCTCGACGAGGCGAGCGTGATGGCGACCGAGAACATCGTCATGGCGGCGACGCTGGCCCAGGGCGAGACGACGATAGGCAACGCGGCCTGCGAGCCGCACGTCCAGGATCTCTGCCGCTTCCTCGGCTCGATCGGCGCGGACATCGAGGGGATCGAGTCGAACGTTCTGCGCGTGCGCGGGGTCGAGCGCCTGCGCGGCAGCGAGTGGACGATCGGCCCGGATCACGTCGAGGTTGCGAGCTTCATCGGCCTCGCCGCGGTCACCGGCGGCGACGTGACGATCGACGGCGTCAAGAACGAGGACCTGATCTCGATCCTGCCGACCTTCGCGCGGCTCGGCGTCCGGGTCGAGGGGGGCGACGGGACGGTTCGAGTCCCGCCCGGCCAGGCGCTCTACATCGAGGACGACATCGGCGGGCACATCCCCAAGATCGAGGACGGCCCGTGGCCCGCGTTCCCGTCGGACTGCACCTCGATCGCGCTCACGGTCGCGACCCAGGCGCGCGGCACCGTGCTCCTGTTCGAGAAGATGTTCGAGAACCGGCTGTTCTTCACCGACAAGCTGGTCTCGATGGGCGCCCGGATCATCCTCTGCGATCCGCACCGCGCGGTCGTGACCGGGCCGACCAGGCTGCGCGGACAGCGCATGGAGAGCCCGGACATCCGTGCGGGGATGTCGATGCTGCTCGCGAGCCTGTGCGCCGAGGGCGAGTCGACGATCGGAGCCGTCTACCAGATCGACAAGGGCTACGAGCGGATCGACGAGCGCCTGCGCTCGCTCGGTGCCCGGATCGAACGAGTCCCGGCCTAGCGGACGCGAACGGGCTTGAGCCGGATCGCGGCGTGGAGGTCCCAGCGGCCGCGGTACACGGCGCGCATCACGTAGCGGCCCGGTCGCAGGCTGACCGTCCAGCGAATCTCGCCGCCGCGCGCGGTCGACGTGCGTGCGAGGCGGTGCCAGCGTCCGTGGCGACGCATCTGGAGCGTGACCGTCCGGTAGTCCGGCGTGACAACCGGAGCGCTCGTTCGCAGATGGACCGCGAGGCGGAGCGCCCGTATCGGCCCGTGCCCGCCGCGGCCCGACGCATGGATTCGCCGGCTGCCGACCCGCTGGAGGCTGAGCGACGAACCGGCCCTGAGGCGAGGAGCGATCGGTTCCCCGCGGGCCGCGGCCACCGCAGCCGCAACGTCGATCACGCCGTACCCGAGGCGCGGGCTCCAGCGGCCGTTTCCGGATGCGGTCGACTTGAGGATCGCCGCAACCTGTTGCGCCGTCAGCGCAGGGTTCGCCGCCCAGACGAGCGCCGCCGCGCCTGCGACCGCGATCGCGCTGAAGACGTTCTCGCCGGGCGCTGCGAGCGAGATCTGCGAGCCGGTGTTGGAGAAGTCCGCGCGCGTGCCGGCCATCGTGCTGGCCGCGACCGAGAGCCCCACGCCACCCTGGCCGTTCGAGCCGGGCGGCTGGAGCGCGGCGGCCGGATACTCGATCGGGTTGCCCGAGTCGTACTCGTTGCCGGCGGCGGCCACGAGCAGGACGTCGTGGCTCGCGGCGTACTCGATCGCGCGCTGCTCGAGCTGCGACGCGCCGACCCCGCCGATGCTCAGGTTGACGACCTTCGCCCCGTGGTCGACGGCGTAGACGATCGCGGCCGCCTCGTCGACGTCGCTGAAGCTGTCCGAAGGCCCGATCGCCCGGACCATCAAGAGCTGGGCGTCGCCGCCGAAGCCGGCGATCCCCTCGTCGTTCGTCACCGAGCCCGCCGCGAGCGCAGCGACGAAGGTCCCGTGACCGTCCCGGTCCGGGGCGCTCGCTCGGCGGTGCACGACGTCCCAGGTCTCGGGAGCCTTGGCGGCGAGATCCGGCTGCCTGACGTCCACGCCGGTGTCCACGATGGCGATCTTGATCGCACCCGCAGCGCGCAGCACGTCGGCGGGCACCTCGTTCTCGCGCGTCGCGACGTACTGCCACTCGTACGGAACTCCCGGGCGGAGAACGGCTGCGAGCGCCGACTCGGCCTTCGTCGTCCTCGGGAGCGGAGCCTGTGAGAACGCGATTCCCGGGAGGCCGTCGAGATCGCCGGCGCGGCCGGGAAGCTCGACCTCGACCGTCTTCATGTGCGGGAGCCGCCTGACGATCGTTGCGCCTGGGAAGCGGCTCAGCGCTCGTGCGAGCTGAGCGTTCGAGTGGAAGCCGACGACAGCGCGAGTCGGCGAGGGCCGGCTCGTCGAACCGTTCGGGGCG
>VAXT01000232.1 GCA_005883245.1 Actinomycetota bacterium
TCAGATCCTGCAGGAGCACCCGACCGGAGCCGATCGTCAGGTGCCCGACCTCGGAGTTCCCCATCTGCCCGTGCGGCAGGCCGACCGCCTCGCCGGACGCCTCGAGCGCCGCATGCGGGTACTCGGCCCAGAGCTTGTCGAAGACGGGCGTGTCGGCGAGGTCGACCGCGTTCCCAGGCCCAGGCGGGGCCAAGCCCCAACCGTCCAGGATGACGAGCGCTACGAGCGGGTATCTCACGCCCCTGGCCGGCGACCCCTCCCGGCCCGCGGAGCCGGCCTCCGGGACCGCCTGGCGTCGCTGGCGGCACCGTGCTCTCCGGGCCCGTGCATCACCGCACTGTTCCCCTCGGCCCCGCACCGCCAGCGACGCCCCAGGAACGTGAGAAGCATTACTTCGAGGTCGTGGCCGCTAAGCAAATCGCCGCGAACGATTCCACGTCGAGCGAGGCGCCGCCGACGAGGGCGCCGTCTGCGCCTCCTGGGCGATCTCGGGCGTCGCCGTCTTGCCGGTGCCGATCGCCCAGACCGGCTCGTAGGCGACGACGAGGTTGTCCTCGGCCTCGAGCACCCCCACCTGCCGGCGGAGGACGTCCTTGGTCTCGCCCGCCTCGCGCTCGGCCTCGGTCTCGCCGACGCACGCGATGACGGACAGGCCCGCGTCCAGCGCTGCACGCGTTCGCCTCGCGACGCCTTCGTCCGTCTCGCCGAAGAGCTGGCGGCGCTCCGAGTGGCCGACGATGGCGCCGTACACGCCCAGCTCGCGGAGCATCTGCGCCGAGACCTCGCCGGTGAAGGCGCCCTCCGGCTCCCAGTGCACGTTCTGGGCGGCAACGGCGATGTCCGTTCCTGCCAGGACCTGCACCGCCACGGCCAGCGACGTGAAGGGCGGACAGATGGCGACGTCAACGCCTTCGAAGTCGGCCTCGTGCCGTCTCAGCTCGACGCAGAACTCGGCCGTCTCGACCGGGCCTTTGAACATCTTCCAGTTGCCTGCGATGAGCACGCTATGCCTCCGGGATCGCTGCCACTCCGGGCAATTCTTTCCCTTCCAGGAGCTCGAGGGAAGCGCCGCCGCCCGTCGAGGCCCAGTCGACCTCGTCGTCGAGCCCCATTTCGGTCAGCGCGCGGACGGAATCCGCGCCGCCGACGACGGTGTGCGCCTCGGCCTTCGCGACGGCTTGCGCCACGGCTCTCGTGCCCTCGGCGAAGCGCGGCCACTCGAAGACGCCCATCGGCCCGTTCCAGAACACCGTCTTCGCGCCGGCGATCGCGCGTGCGAAGGCCTCGCGCGTCTCAGGGCCGATGTCGAGCCCGAGCCAGCCGTCGGGCAGCTCGTCGTAGGGGACGACCTTCGACTCCGCGTCCTCCGAGAACTCGGCCGCGGCGACAACGTCCGTCGGGAGCTCGACCGCGAACGTGAGCGGATTCTCGTCGCGGATCTGCTCGGCCATCTTTCCGCCGACGAGCACCTGGTCGGCCTTCCCGCCGAGCTTGTCGAGCACGCCGAGCTTGTCCTCGACCTTCGCGCCGCCGGAGATGAGGACGAACGGGCGCTCCACCTCGCCGAGCAGCTTGCCCAGCTCCTCGAGCTCGCCCTCGAGCAGCAGTCCCGCGTAGGCCGGGAGCAGCTCCGCCACCCCGACGGTGGACGCGTGCGCGCGGTGCGCCGAGCCGAAGGCGTCGTCGACGAACAGATCGAGGTCGTCGGCGAGCCTCCGCGCGAACTCCGGGTCGTTCTTCGTCTCGCCCGGATCGAAGCGCGTGTTCTCGAGCACGCGGATCCGCTCGTCCGGGAGCAACTCGCGCAGCCGAGTTTCGACCGGCTTCATCGAGAGGGCGGCATCCTCGCCCTGCGGCCGGCCGAGGTGCGAGCAGACGACGACCTCCGTCGCCTCGCGCTCGAGCAAGAGCTCAAGGGTCGGCAGCGAGGCGCGAATCCGCGTGTCGTCCGCCACCCGCCCGTCCTCGAGCGGCACGTTCAGGTCCGAGCGGACGAGCACGCGCTTGCCGGCGACGTCGGCGTCGCGAACCGAGCGGGGATGTCTCAAAGCAGACGGTCGATCAGGTCAACGAGCCGGCAGCTGTAGCCCCACTCGTTGTCGTACCAGCCGATCACCTTCACCTGGTTCCCGTGCGCCATCGTCGAGAGGCCGTCGATGATGCACGAGTACGAGTTGCCGACGATGTCCGACGAGACGATCGGGTCTTCCGTGTACTGGAGGATGCCCTTCCAGTCGTCGCTGCCCGCCGCCGAGCGGAACGCCTCGTTCACCTCGTCGGCGCTCGCCTCCCTGCTGAGCACGCTGACCAGGTCGGTCACGCTGCCGTCGGGAACCGGCACGCGCATGGCCATCCCGTCGAGCTTGCCCTTCAGCTCCGGGATCACCTCGCCGATCGCCTTCGCGGCGCCGGTCGAGGCCGGGACGATGTTGAGAGCCGCCGCGCGCATCCGCCGCAGGTCGGGCTTGCCCTTGCGGGTCAAGGCGATCTGGTCCTGAAGCTGCTGCTCGGTCGTGTATGCGTGGATCGTCGTCATGAAGCCCGAGTCGATCCCGAAGTTGTCCATCAGGATCTTCGCCATCGGGCCGACGGAGTTCGTCGTGCACGAGGCGTTCGAGATGATGTGGTGCTGCTCG
>VAXT01000099.1 GCA_005883245.1 Actinomycetota bacterium
AGGTCGAGGCCGCCGACCGACTGCGCCGCGTACCACCCGACGCCTTTCAGGTCGAAGACGGTCTCGGTGAGAATCGCGCCTCCGCCGAGCACGGCCGCGAAGTCGAGCGCGAAGAGCGTGACAATCGGGATCAGCGAGTTCCGCAGGACGTGCTTCAGCAGCACGCGTTTCGGTGCGAGCCCCTTCGCCCTGGCGGTTCTCACATAGTCCTCGTTCATCACGTCGAGCATGTTCGAGCGGAGCACGCGGCCGTAGAAGCCGATGAAGAGGATGGACAGGCAGAACCAGGGCAGGATCAGGTGGTGGGCCCACTCGACCGGGTCGTCGGTCAGCCCGACATATCCGCCGTCCGGGAAGAGCGGATTGTTCGGCTTCTCGGCAAGGAAGAAGCGCAGGACGATTCCGAGCCAGAAGACGGGCATCGATATCCCGATCAACGCGGCGGTCGTGATCGCGCGATCAGACCACCTCCCTGCGTAGACCGCGGAGATCACCCCCACGAGGATCCCGAAGAAGAGCCAGATGATCGCCGCCCCGATGCAGAGCGACATCGTCGCCGGAATCCCGCGCTTGATCTCGTGCGCGACGTCCTGGCGGGTGTCGAACGACCGCAGGACGTCGTACTCCCCATGCCTCCCGGGGAGCAGCCCGTTGCCGGCCTTCTGCATCATCCGCGCGTACTGGATGTAGAAAGGCTTGTCGAAGCCCCACTGCTTGCGAATGTTGGTGATGTTCTGCGGCAGGGGGTTCTTGCCGGCCATCCGTTGCGCCGGATCCCCGCCCGGGATCTTGATGAAGATGAAGAAGACGAGGAAACTGACGACGAACAGCACCGCGATCATCCCGAGCAGCCTGCGGACGATGAACGCGCCCATCAGCGGTTGATCCGGACCTTCGAGCGGGGGTCGAGGGCGTCACGAAGCCCGTCACCGAAGATGTTCAGCGACAGGACCGTGAGCACGATCGCGATCCCAGGGATCAGCGCGAGCCACGGGGCCGTCTGAATCTGGTCCTGTCCGCTTGCGATCAGGTTCCCCCAGGACGGATTGGGGAGGCGGACGCCGGCGCCGAGGAACGAGAGCCCGGCCTCGGTGAGGATGTTGATCGCGATGATCAGCGTGAAGAAGACAAGAATCGTCGACATCACGTTCGGCAGCAGGTCAGAAAACATGACGCGCAGCGGGCCGGCGCCCTGGCCGATCGCGGCGTCGATGAACTCCTTCTGGCGTAACGAGAGGATCTGCCCGCGGATCGGCCGCCCGACGTAGGGGATGAGGATGAAGGCGATGACGGAGGTGGGGATCCAGAGGCTTCCTGGCTCGATGCGGACCCCGAAGTGCTGGAACCCGTTGACGGAGAGCGCGGTACCCAGCGCAATCGCAAGCAGCAGCACCGGGAACGCCCAGATGATGTCGAAGAAGCGGGAGACGAACCAGTCGCCCCAGCCACCGAAGTAACCGCCGAGCAAAGCCAGGATGACGGCGAGCAATGTACAGATGAAGGCCGACCCGATCCCGATCTTGAGCGAGTTCATCCCGCCGTAAAGCAAGCGGACGGCGACGTCGCGCCCGAGATTGTCCGATCCGAGCACGAAGCGCCCGTGCGCGTGCCACCACGTCGGGCCGAGGATGTCGACCTTCTTGATCTCGAAGGTGTCGGTGGCCGGGTTGTACTGGGCGCCGCCGCGGATCACCGCCCGCAGCTTCCCGTTCACGCGGATCTGGTCGGTCGCGTGGACGGTGTTCGGCCCGGTGTGCGCGACGTGGTGCGCGTACAGCGGCGCCGACGCACACGCGAGCACGATCACGATGAAGAGGCCGAGCGAGAACAGCGCCACCCAGTTCCGGCGCAGCCGGCGCCATGCGAGATACCACGGGCTGCGCCCGACGATCGCCACCTCGTGCTCTTCCCTGGCGAGAAGCGATGGGGTGTCGAGCGTCAGTTCGGTCGCGGGCTCCGACATCTCTCCGGCTTTCGAGTGTAGAGCGTGAGGGCGCCCGGAGGCGCCCTCAGCCCTTGCTCTTGAATCAGCTCCCTACTTCTTGCACAGACGTGCGAGATCGATGCCGTAGAGAAGCTGGATGTGGATGCAGCTCATGTTCCTGCTGAAGAACTCCGGGAACACGCGGTTCGACCATGGCGCCCACGGAGCCCGCTGCATGATCTGCTTCTCGACCTTCGCCCACCTCGCATTGACTGCGGGCGTGAGGATCGGAGCCTTCTTCAGGTTCTCGATCTGGGCATCGGTCTTCTTGTTCTTGTACCAGGCGAAGTTGTTGTTGTCCTGGTCGGTGATCCGGTTGCCGTTCAGCAGCACATCGAACCAGTCCAGCGGATGCGGATAGTCCTCGAGCCAGCGCGCCCACCCGGTCTGAGCATGGGTGTTCACGTTCCCGATGGTCGTGTAGTACGTCGCCCTCGGGAGGACGTTGAGCGAGGCATCGAGCCCGATCTGGTTGAGGAGGCTCGTGTAGTACTGCGCAGCCGTCACCGCGTCGCTGACGTTTCGCGTCCAGACCGTGACCTTCGCGCCCTTGGCGCCGGCCTGGGTGATCAGCGTCTTCGCCTTCGTGAGGTTGTGCGGATACAGGTTCAGCTTGCGGTACGACGGATACGTCGGCGGAAGCACGTTCTGCGTCGGGCGACCGAGACCGCCCCAGACGAGTGTCTGCAGCGCCTTGCGGTCGAGGGCGTAGTTGACGGCTTGCCGCACCTTCAGCTTGTTGAACGGCGCCTCCCGGATGTTCATCCAGAAGTAGTACGTGTTCGCCGTCTTGCGGAGGATCAGCCTGCCCTTGCTCTTCGCGTCCGCGATCCGATCGGGCGGGATCGCCGCGTTCGAGTAGTCGGACTGGCCGTTGATCACGCGCTGGGTCGCCGCGTCGGCATCTCCGACGAGAGCAACTTCGACGGTGTTCGGGTTCCCCTTCGGGATGTACTTGGTCGCCTTGAAGTAGGGGTTCCGCACCATCGTGAAGCTGCGGTTCGGGTCGTAGTTCGAGAACTTGTACGGCCCGGTCCCCGGAATCGACCCATTCTGGATCGACGGGTCCGTGTTGGCGGGAACCGGAGCCGCGAACAGAAGCGCGAGGATCGTCAGGAAGTCGCCTCTCGGCTTGTCGAGCCTGATGTTGATCGTTCGCTTCGCGTTGTTCGCGGTGATTCCGGAGATGTCTCCGCCCGGCGTCGGATTCTTCGAGTAGGCCTCGGCTCCCGCGATATCGGTGTAGAAGCCGACACCCTGGCCCTGGGCGAGGAAGCCGCGCTTGATCGCCCATTCGAAGTCAGTGGCCTTGACGGGTGCTCCGCTCGAGTACTTCAGGCCCTTGCGGAGCTTGAACTTGTAGACCTTGCCGTTCCGCGAGACGGTCGGCAGGGACTGTGCGAGGCCCGGGACGAGCTTGTAGCCCGCCGGCCCGTCCACGTGCCGGTATGTCAGCAGCGTCTCGTAGACGTTCCACATCGCCCACCACGACTGGCCCGTGTAGGCCTGCTGGGGGTCGAGGTAGTCGATCGTGTCGATCACTGCGCGCAGAGTCCCGAAGGCCTGCGGATTTTTCGGCGCCGCCGCCGCGCGATTAGCCGCGACACCGTGTGCCGCAACCATCAACGAGACCCCGGTTGCGAGCGCCATGACGCTTAGCAATGGTCTCCAGTGTCGCTTACTGCCCATCACACCTCCCGGTTGAGTCTTCCTCGGATACTCCTCAGACGTGGAATCTTGGCAGAAGTTGCGGAATCGTGAAAAGCGGTTCCGATCTTTGTCAGGCGCTTACCTGTCGCTCACTGGGGGTGGACGGGCAGGAAGCTCGGGGGTTGTGGCGAAGAGTCGCGGCTCGGAAGGAGGTTCGCCGTTACCCTACGCGGCTCAGGGGGATATCTCGTGTCGTGGCCTAGATCGGTCGAGCGTCCAGTCGATCGGGAGCAGCTGCGCCGTCGCGCTCTCGCCTTCGCAGGAATCTGGTTCCTGCTGGCCGGGATGCTCGCAGCGCTCGGATTCGGCATCGTCCTGCTCGCTTCGTTGGCTCTCCTGCTGGTAGGAGGCGTCCTGGCGGCGGGCTTCTGGCTCGTGCGCCGCTACCGGATGTGCCGTGCGATCCAGGGAGCCCGACTGTCGGTCGAGCGGGCCTCTCGAACGGTGCGGTCGTCTCTCGACGAGCTCGACGCCGGGCAACGCCTGGGGCGCCTCGCGGACGGCGTCACCAATCACGCCCGTAGCGCGCTCGAAGCTCGCCAGCGAAAGCCGGCCCCGACCGACCCGCGCCGCGAAGCAGCTCGACTCAACGAAGTCGGGGCGCACCTGCGACGCGACGGGGAGTACGAACGGGCTGCCGAGCAGCATCGACTCGCGCTGGCGATCGTGCGTGACCTGGGCGATCGGCGCGCCGAGGCCCTGACGCTCAACAATCTCGCCCTCGCTCTCGTTCACACCGGCGGCGTCGCCGTGGCGGTCGAGCACTTCGAGGAGGCGCTCGCCCTCCTTCGGGAGATCGGGGACGAGGAACACGAGGGGCAGGTGATCGCGAACCTCGGCATCGTTCGCCGACGGCAGGGCCGCGACGAAGACGCCGTGACTCTCCTCAGCGCGGCGCTCGACAAGCTTCCTCCGGAGTCCTCGGCCTACCGGCGCGTGGAAGAGCAGCTCCGGCGCGCGAGCTAGCCGTCGAGCTGCGGTTGTCTAGCCGACCGCGACCGAGCTGAGCTCGCGCAGCGCCGAGAGACGGGCCAGCGCCTGAGCCTCGAGCTGCCGGACGCGCTCGCGCGTCAGGTCGAGCTCGTGCCCGATCGCCTCGAGCGTCCACGGCTCGCCCTCGAACCCGAAGCGCAGCTCGAGAATGCGCCGCTCGCGCTCGGGGAGCGCGTCGAGAGCCTTGCGCACGCCCTGGCGGCGGAGCGACTCCTCCGCCTCGTCGAACGGGTCGGCGGCCTCGCGGTCCGCGAAGAGATCCCCGAGCTCGCCCTCGTCGTCGGAGCCCACCGTCTGGTTCAGCGAGACCGACGCGTGTGCCGCGCCGAGCGCCTCGTCGACGTGCTGCATCGGCAGCCCAGTCGCCTCGGCCAGCTCGTCCTTCGTCGCCTCGCGCCCGAGCTCGACCTCGAGCCGGCGCGCTGCGCGCGAGAGCTTCTGCTGGCGCTCGACCACGTGCACCGGCACGCGGATCGTCCGCGCGTGATTCGCCACGGCGCGCTGCACCGACTGGCGGATCCACCAGGTCGCGTAGGTCGAGAACTTGAATCCGCGACGCCAGTCGAACTTCTCGACGGCGCGGTTCAGCCCCAGGGTTCCCTCCTGGATCAGATCGAGGAACGGAACGCCCAGCCCGCGGTAGCCCTTCGCGATGGAGACCACCAGCCGGAGGTTCGACTCGATCATCCGGCGCTTGGCGAGCATGTCGCCGCGCTCGATCGCCTTCGCGAGCGTGACCTCCTCGGAGGCGGTGAGCAGCTTGTGCCGGCCGACGTCGGCCAGGAACAGCTGGAGCGAGTCCGCCGAACCGACGATCACGTCCCGGTCGGGGGTCTTCTGCTCGGGCTGCGCCGGCTTCGCGTCCTCTTCGGACCGCGCCTCCGAGACCTCGAGGCCGATCGCCTCGAGCTCTCGCGTGAGCTGCTCGACGTCAGCGTCGTCGAGGTCGTGCTCGAGCGCGAACGCCTCGAGCTCCGTCGGCTCGACGTGGCCGCGCTCTTCGGCAGCCTCGACCAGGGAGCGTGCTCCCTCGGTCTCCAGTAGCTCGGAAATCTGCTGGTGCGTCAACTGCGCTTCCTCTTCCTTTCCTACCTTCCCGGTTTGATGCACTGTAAGACGGCCTCCGGTCATCGAACCTTTCTTACTGTAAGCCGCGTTCCCTGGTGTTTCCAGGGGCAAGCGACCCCGTACTACGGCTTGCGGACTGAAACGAGTGGCTGTACCTGCTTATTCCGTTGCGGCGGGCTCTTTGGTTCTCGCCCGAGCCGGAAACTCGAACTCGACCTTGCCCTCGTCATTCAAGACGAGCCGCGCACGAAAAGGTTTGCCAGCTCTGGAACGGAAGCCTGACAGAACTTCCTTCGTCTTGCCTTCCTCGAGGAGCTGGCGCGCGACCTCGGGCGTCAGGGTGCGTCCCGCGACACGCTTCCAGATCACGAACCCACAGCCGGTCTCCTCGCGGGACTTCCAACTCGTGCAGCCGTAGGCCTTCGAGTTCTCCCGGATGATCTCGCCGGTCTCCGCGCCGCAGCGCGGGCAGAGGCCGAGCTCGACGCGCTCGGGGCGGAGCTTCTCCTTGTCGAGAGCCTCGATCGCCTTGACCGTCGCCTCGGCGAACTCCTCGATGCCCTTGATGAACTCCTGCTTCGCGCCCTTGCCGTGCTCGATGTCACCGAGGCGCTTCTCCCAGTCGCCGGTCAGCTCCGGCGAGGTGAGCTTGTTCTCCTCGAGCATCGTGATCACCTGGAGGCCCTTCGGGGTCGGCATGAGATCCTTGCCGCCGCGCTCGATGTACTCGCGCCGGATCAGCGTCTCGATCGTCTCGGCTCGTGTGGCCGGGGTGCCGAGGCCGCGCTCCTTCATCGCCTCACGCAGCTCCTCGTCGTCGACGAGCTTGCCGGCCGTTTCCATCGCGGAGAGGAGCGTCGCCTCCGTGTAGCGCGGGGGCGGCCGGGTCTCCTTCGCCTCGCTCTCGGCCGAGACGACCTTGACCGGTTGACCCTTCTCCAGCTGCGGCAGCTCGGCGCTCTCCGGGTCCTCCTCTTTCTCCCCGTCGGCCTCCACCCCGTACACGCCGCGCCACCCGGCTTCGAGCGTGACCTTGCCGCGGGTGCGGAACCGTTCGTCCTCGACGACCGTGACGACGGTCGTGCGGGCATAGCGCGCCGGTGGGTGGAACACGGCCAGGAAGCGGCGCGCGATGAGGTCGAAGACCCGGCGCTCGTCGGGCGAGAACGTACTTACGTCGTGCTCGACGTCCGTCGGGATGAGCGCGTGGTGGTCGTCGACCTTCGCGTCGTTGACGACACGGGCGAGCGGAAGGGATTCGAGCCTGAGCACGAACTGCGCCGCGGTTGCGTACTCGGGGATGTCGACGAGCGTCCCGGCCGTCGGCTTGAGCTGCGGGACGAGGTCGCCGGACAGCCAGCGAGAGCTCGTGCGCGGATAGGTGATCGCCTTCTTTCCCTCGTACAGCGACTGCGCCGCGGACAGCGTGCGTCGCGCCGAAAAGCCGAAGCGGCGGTTCGCGTCGCGCTGCAACGACGTCAGGTCGTATAGGAGCGGCGCGCGCTCGGACTGCTCCTTGCGCTCGACGTCCTCCACGGTCCCGGTATTGCCGGAAACCTTGGTGACGATCTCGTCCGCTCGATCGGCCTCCTTGAGCCACGTCTCCTGACCGGTCGGCGTGTCCTTGTCGTCGGCCCTGATCGGGTCGAACCAGAGGCCTTCGTAGCGCGGGTCGAAGCTCGCGTGCACGAGCCAATACGGCTGGGGGACGAAAGCCTGGATCTCGCGCTCGCGGCGGACGATGATCGCGAGCGTGGGGGTCTGGACCCGGCCGAGCGAGACGACACCGCCGACCCACGCGCGGCCGCGAATCGTCGCCGCGCGGGTCGCGTTCATTCCGACGAGCCAGTCGGCCTCGGAGCGAGCGCGGGCAGCGGACTCGAGCGGCTTCAGCTGGTTGCCCGGGCGCAGCTGGTCGAATCCTTCGCGGATCGCCTGCTTCGTCATCGAGCTGATCCAGAGCCGGTCGACCGGCTTCGGCGCGTCCGGGCTCGTCGGCGCCGCACCGAACACGGACTCGTAGAGGTACGCGAAGATCAACTCGCCCTCGCGGCCGGCGTCGCACGCGTTCACTACGCGGTCGACGTCGTCGCGCCTGAGTAGCGCCTCCACGAGCTTCAGCTGCTTCTTCGACTTCGCGTCGCGCGGGACGAGCTTGAAGCCGTTCGGCGGCACGATCGGCAAATCGGCCATCCGCCACTTCTTCCACTTCTCGTCGTACTCCTCGGGCTCGGCGAGCTGGACGAGGTGGCCAACCGCCCACGCGATCACGTTGTCGTCCGACTCGAGGAAGGTCGGCTCGTCCTTTGTGGCCTTCTTCCGCTTCGGCTCGAGGTCGACGAGCGTTCGCTTCTGGAAGACGCCGTCGAGCGCGGTCGCGATGTCGCGACCGACGGAGGGCTTCTCGGCGATGATGAGCGTCTTCATTTCGTTCGGACCTTAGCGCCGCGTGTCAACCTCACCGTTCTACTTCCTGGCAGCAATCGTGACCGGCCCGCCGGTTTGGCTGATCTTTCGGCTGCGGGTCTCCGGGAAGGAGCACATTCCACGCGAAGGCGGGTTTGTCCTCTCTGCGAACCACCTGTCGAACCTCGATCCCTGGCCGCTGGGACTGCCGTTGTTCCCGCATCGGCAGATTCGATTCATGGCCAAGGCGGAGCTCTTTCGGTGGCCGCTCGGGCCCGTGATCAAGGCGGGCGGCGCGTTCCGGGTTCGTCGGGGACTCGGCGACGCCGAGGCGATCGAGACCGCCGTTCAACTCGCCCGCGAGGGTGAGGTGGTGGCGATCTTCCCGGAGGGGACGCGGCGCAAGAAGGGGCTCAAGAAGACGCGTCAGGCGCGGCCGCACACCGGAGCCGTACGCGTCGCGATGGAGGCGGGAGTCCCGCTCGTTCCGGCGGCGCTGGCGGGCACGGATCGCCTCAGCAGGCTCGGGCCGCTGCGGGTCGCCTACGGCACGCCGGTCGAGCTGGGCGACCTTCGTGACCGGGACGTGCGGAAGGCTGCCGAGATCGGGACGGAACGGCTGATGGCCGCGATTGCCGAGCTGGAGCAGGCGCTGTGAAGCCGCTCCTCGTCATCGACGGCGACTCGCTCGCGCACCGCGCCTACCACGCGCTGCCGAAGACGATCAAGCGCGCCGGCGGCAGGCCTTCGGGGGCGATCGTCGGGTTCACGAACTTCCTCACGCGCCTCTGGGACGCCGAGGAGCCGTGCGCTGTCGTCGTCGGCTGGGACACGCTCGAGATTCCCACGTACCGCCACGAGGCGTTCGAGGGCTATCAGAGCGGACGCGTCTTCGACCCAGCCTTGCTCGAGCAGCTCCCGTTGCTGCCCGAGCTCGTGCAGGCGTTGGGGTTCACGGTCGGGAAAGCGCCGGGGTACGAGGCGGACGACTTCCTGGCTGCGGCAGTGGCGGCGGCGAAAGAGAAGCGCTGGCCGGCGCTCGTCGTCACCTCGGACCGCGACTCGTTCCAGCTTGCGTCCAGGACCGTGACGATTTTGACGCCGACCCGAGGCGTCAGCGAGCTGGCCCGGATCGGCCCGGACGAGGTTCGCGAGCGCTACGACGTCGAGCCGAAGCAGGTGCCCGACTTCATCGCGCTGCGCGGCGACCCCTCGGACAAGCTGCCGGGCGCGCCGGGCATCGGGCCGAAGGGAGCAGCCCAGCTCCTGCGCGAGTACGGAACGCTGGAGCGCGCTCTGAAGGCAGGACGATTCGCGCCGATTGCGGAGGACTTGCGTCTCTACCGGCGAATCGCGACGTTGGACGCCTCTGCCCCTCTCTCTCCCCTCGAAAGACAGTCCCCACTGTGGGCGGAGGCGTCCCGCCTCCTCAGTGACTGGGGCATGAACCAGATGGCCGAGCGCCTCGCGGCGCGCGCCGAGCCCAAGTAACACTGTGTTACAAGGCGGGTCGTGGAGGTTCTGAGCCATCTCGACCTCGTTCGGCTGCACCCGACCGGGCATCATCCGGATACACCGCGGCGGATCGAGGTGCTCCTCGACGCCGTCGGGGAGTTCAGCGAAGCGGAGCCGGCGTCAGAGGACCAGGTCACGCGCTGCCATGCGCCGGAGTACGTCGCGAGCATCCGGGAGCTGAAGAAGCCGACCTGGCTCGACGGCGACACGATCGCGTCCGGGACGACGTACGAAGCGGCGCTCCTCGCCGCCGGGATCTCGATCGCCGCGGTCGAGCGCGGCGGGTTCGCGCTCGTCAGGCCGCCGGGACACCACGCGCGGCCCCGTGCGGCAATGGGCTTCTGCGTCTTCGACAACGTGGCGATCGCGGCCCGCCACGCCCTGACCGAGCTCGACCTCGGCGGCCCGCCACGCCCAGGCCGAGCTCGATCTCGAGCGGGTGGCGATCGTCGACTGGGACGTCCACCACGGGAACGGGCGGGCCGGACGACCAGAACGACACCACGCTCAACGTCCCGCTCTCGGCCGGGTGCGGCGACGAGGACTACGAGCGCGCCTTCGATCACGTCGTCGAGCCGGCGCTGCGCGCATTCGAGCCTGAGCTCGTCATCGTCTCCGCGGGCTTCGACGCGCACACGGAGGATCCGCTCGCGTCGATGAACGTCACCGAGGACGGGTTCCGCGAGCTCGCACGGCGCAGCGCGGCACTGGCCCCGCGGGCCGCGGCCGTGCTCGAAGGCGGCTATAACCTGAGCACGCTGCCGAGGCTCGTCGCCACGGCGCTGGAGGGCTTCCGGGCGTAGCCGTGCCGTTCGCGGGGTAGTTCCCGCGCATGGAGCTTCAGGGAAAGGTCGCCCTCGTCACCGGAGCGGGCGCCGCCGGCACGGGTCGGGCGATCGCACGAGCGCTCGCTGAGCGTGAGGCTGCCGTCGTTGTCAACGACCTCGAGGAGGCCGGCGGGCTCGAGACGGTTCACCTGATCGAATCGGCCGGAGGCAGGTCCGCCTTCGTCCACGCTGACATCACCCGGGAAGACGAGATCCGCAGGGCGATCCAGTTCGCCGTCGACACGTTCGGCGGGCTCGACGTCCTCGTCAACAACGCAGGCGGCACGCCCAAACCGCACTTTCCGGACGCGACCAGCGAGCACTGGGGCCGAACCCTCGACCTCAACCTCCGCGGACCGATGCTCGCGATCCAGCACGCGCTCCCCGAGCTGCGGGCGAGGGGCGGCGGAGCCGTCGTCAACATCTCCTCGGTTGCGGGCCTCGGCTGGCGGCCGCACAGCTCACCCGAGTACTCGGCGGCGAAGGCGGGCCTCGCGCGGCTGACGGCGACCCTGGCACCGCTGGCCGAGCGAGATGCCGTCCGCGTGAGCTGCATCGTCCCGAACTGGATCGGTACCGAAGAGGTCCTGGCGCAGATCGCGGCCATGCCCGACGAGGAGCGGGCCGAGGTGCCCGACGTCCCGACAAGCCCCGAGCAAATCGCCGAGCTGGCGGTCGAGCTCGTCGAAGACGAGGGCGCGGCGGGCCGCGTCTATGTCTGGTGGACGGGCCGGGAGCCGAAGGCGATTCCGCTGGACGATCTGCCCGGGGATTGATCCGAGCCGGTCTTTGACGTACCCTGAACGAACGACCCGCGACGAAAGGAGGTTCGACGATGACTGAGTTCTCCGTTGCCCGAGCCTCCGGTCGCGCCCGCTAGCACGCGGTACTCCTGAGGCTCAGCGTCCGCGCCCGGACCACCGGGCGGTTTCGTGTTCTCACAGCCAAAGGAGCTCGTTTTGAACCTGCAAGACCTCGGCTGGGACGCGTTCTTCGCAGACGCGTTCGGGCCATACGCAGCAGAAGACTTCATCCCCGCGCGGGTCTCCGCGCGACACCACGGGCCGTGCGAGCTGATCACGGAGCGCGGCCGCATGGGCGGCGTCCCGGCCGGGAAGCTGTCCGAGCAGGACCTGCCCGCAGTCGGCGACTGGGTCGCGGTCCGTCCGCTCGACGGCGAGCGCAAAGCCGTCATCGAAGCCGTCCTTCCCCGGCGCACGTCCTTCACCCGCAAGGAGGCCTGGCAGCGAACCGTGGCGCAGGTCGTGGCCTCGAACGTGGACACGGTGTTCGTCGTCACCGCCTTCGGATTCGACCTCAACCCGAGGCGGCTCGAGCGCTACCTGACCGCGGCCTGGGACAGCGGATCGGCCCCGGTCGTCGTCGTCAACAAGAGCGACACCGTGGATGATCCGACGGTCGAGCTGATCGAGATCGAGCCGGTCACGATGGGCGTGCCCGTGCACGCGGTCAGCGCGGTCTCCGGGGAAGGCCTCCAAGACCTCGACCCGTATCTCCAACAGGGCCAGACGATCGCTCTCCTCGGCTCGTCGGGAGTCGGGAAGTCGACTCTCGTGAACCGCTTCGCCGGACGCGAGGTGCTGGCCACCTCCGAAACGAGCGCAGCCGGGCGCGGGCGGCACACGACGAGCCACCGCGAGCTCGTCCCGCTTCCCTCCGGCGCGGTCCTCCTCGACACGCCCGGAATGCGCGAGCTTCAGCTCTGGGCCGATGAGCAGGTGCTGGACACGACCTTCTCCGAGATCAGCGAGCTGGCCACGGAGTGCAGGTTCTCCGACTGTGCGCACGAGTCAGAGCCTGGCTGCGCCATCCGTCGGGCGCTCAACGACGGGACGCTCTCACGGGAACGCTGGGACAGCTATTGCAAGCTCCAGCGCGAGCTGCGGGCGCTGGCGATTCGCAAGGACGCGCGGCTGCGCTCGCAGGCGCGCAAGGAGCGGGCGAGGTTCGCGAGGAGCCGGAGAAAGACGGCCTACTGAGCGGGCAGCGCGGCGTACAGGTTGATCGACACGCCGTTCGGATCGAGGAGCAGCGCGTAGCGCTGTCCCCAGAACGCATCCCAGGGTTCCTTCTCGCCCTCGAACCCCGCCTCTGTCACACGCGAGTACATCTCGTCGACCTCGGCCGGGCTCTCGCACTCGAACGCCAGCGAGATCTGGTTGCCGTCCTTGCGGCTCCAGTCGTCGATGAAGCTCCGCATCGTCTCCTCGCTGTCGAGCATGAAGCGCACCCCGTTCGGCAGGACCGTGTCGACGTGCCCCTCGCCCGGCGTCTCCGGGACGTCGAGCCCGAGGAGCCGATAGAAGCGGATCGACTCGGCCATGTCCGACGCAACGACCCCGATCGCGTTCAGCTGCGGCATCGGTCTTCATTCAATCGGAAACCGGAAGCTCGGGCCGGGGGCAGCCGCCGTCATCGCCTCGTCGCGGACGGCGACGACGTTGAACGCCGTGACCGGTCGCCGGAACCCTTTGAGCGTGAACCGGCCGGCCGACTCGACGTCGATGGCGTCTTCGACCTCTGCGTGGAGGCGCTGCGAGATCAGGATCTGGCCGGCGGTCGCCTCGTCGGCGAGGCGAGATTCGTCACCGCCCCGATCGCCGCGTAGTTGCGGTTCCTCTCGCCCCAGCTGGCGGAGGCGATCGTTTCCTCGGGCGACGAGTCGATCCTGCGCAGCCACAGACGTCGTCGAGCCCGAGGAGCTGATGCGCGTGCTCGCGGAGTTCCACGGCACGATCGGCGGTCTCGTCGGCCGGTTCGACGCGACGGTCGGCTTCATCGAGGGCGACGGCGTCCAGCTCTTCTTCAACGACCCGATCGAGGTGCCGGATCCGGCCATGCGGCCGTGCGCCTCGGCCGTCGCTGGGCGGAGGACTACAACGAGGTCAAGGAGATCGGCTCGAGAACGAGCACGACCCGCACGCCGGAGCAGACGCTGGCCGCCCGTTTCTGGGGCGAGCCTCCGGTCCAACAGGCGCACGCGGCCTTCCGCAGGTTCATCGCAGACCACGGGCTCGACGTCGCCGATGCGTCACGGTTCATGGCGATGACCACGGTGACCGCGGCCGACGGGCTGATCACCTGTTTCGACGCCAAGTACCACTACGCGTTCTGGCGTCCGATCACCGCGATCCGGGCCGGCGACACCGACGGCAACGACGCCACCGCCCCCGACCCGAACTGGCTGCCCCTGCTACCGGCGACACCGAACCACCCGGAGTATCCGAGCGCTCACGCCTGCGCGACCACGGGGATCGGCCTGGCGATCGCGAAGTTCCTCGGCACGCGAGACATCGACTTCACCGTGCCCAGCATCACCGGGCTCGGAGACCGCCATTTCGACCAGCTGAGTGACCTCGAGTACGAAGTCACCAACGCACGGGTCTGGGGCGGCATCCACTTCCGCACCGCCATCGAAGATGGATCCCAGATCGGAAAGAAAGTGGCGCACGACGTGCTCGCTCATCACTTCCACAACGCCAGGAGATAACAACCGCCGAGAGGAGAGCCCCGTTCAGGCGGGGCTCTCCTGCAGGCGTCTGTCCAACCAGCTCGTTCGGCCGCCGGAGCCCGACTGACAGGCTCAAGACTCGGCGCGCTCGACCAGCGCGGCCAGCACCTGCGGGAAGTCGCCGCTGATCTCGGGGCCGACCTGAGGACCGACCGTATCGGCGGCCGGACCTGTGATCTCCATCCGGTACGTGACACGCGTCCGCTCCTCGTCGATCTGCTCGACCCGATGGATCGTCCTCACGACGATCTCACCTAAGTCGGCCTCGTCGACGAAAAGCTCGGGCTCGACGGCCTCTGCGATCCGAAGCTCGACCGGCTCATCGCCGACCGGGACCATCGTGATCCGACTGCCGACGGCAAACGGCCCGTCCAGCTCGATCCGTTCGATGTCCCCGTTCCATTCATGCCACCGGTCGACGTCGGACCACTGTCGCCAGATCGCCTCCGGCGGGGCCGTCGTCTCGACGCTGTGCTCCGTGACCCACATCGCAACCTCCTCTTCCTCAATCGGCAGTGATCTGAAGGATGACCTTGCCGCTCTTGCCTCGCTCGGCGACGCGGCCGAAGGCTGCGCCTGCTTCTACGAGCGGGAAGACCGAATCGATCGCGGGCCTTAGCTGATCGGCCTCGGCGAGACGCGCGAGCTCGAGCAGCTGGCTCCGGTTCGGTTCGACCACGAAGTAGGCGATCCCGTCGGCCTCCTCGGCGACCGAGACGACCCGCCTTGCGGAGCCGACTGCGGCAGCGAGCGGGTCCCCGCCGATCGTGTCGAAGACGAGGTCGCACGGCTCGCCGGGGGCGGCCAACCGGCCTCCCGCGAGCTGTACCGCAAGGTGGCCCACTCCTCCGCGTTCTCCGAGCACGCGCACACGCTCGTCCTCGCGAAGCGCGCCGTGGTCGAAGAGCCCCTGCCAGGCGCTCAGCCCGGCCAGCGTGAGTGCCGCACACTCCGCATGGCTGAGGGTCCTCGGCCTGCGCGCGAGCACCGCCGCGGGCACGACGGCGTACTCCGCGGCGACGCCGTCGCGATCGAACGGGGTGAGCGCAAAGACTTCATCAGCTTCGGCGACTCCGCGGACATCGCCTGCGACCCCCGCAACGACCCCCGAGAGCTCGTACGAAGGAGTCGCCGGTAGACGGTCAACGGGCCAGGTCAGCTCGTCACGCGTGAGCGCCGCTGCGTGCACGCGGACCAGTGCTTCGCCGGCATCGGGCTCCGGCACCGGTAGCTGCTCGATCCGAAGACCGTCCTCATGCAGTCGTACGGCTCGCATCGTCCGCATCGCCATGTACCTTACCAGGAAGAATCTTGCCGGAAGGAGAACCGGACCACATCGACCGGATCATCGAGCAGTGGCGCCGCGAGCGCCCGGACCTCGACGTCTCGTCGCTTGCGCTGGTCGGTCGGCTCCTGCGCGCGGGGCACCTCGCCGACCGTGAGCTCGCGAGGGGGCTCGCGGGCCATGGTTTGCAGCCCGGCTGGTTCGATCTGCTCGCGGCGCTGCGCCGCGCCGGACGGCCCTACGAGCTGAACCCGACCGATCTGATGGCGGCGACGATGCTCTCCTCGGGAGGGATCACGAAGCGGCTCGACCGGCTCGTCGAGGCGGGGCTCGTCGAACGTCGACCCGATCCCGGCGACCGCCGCGGCACGCTCGTCCGGCTGACCCGGACCGGCCGCGCCGTCATCGATCGGGCAATCGAGACGCACGTCGCGAACGAGGAACGCCTGCTCCGGGTGCTCTCTTCGGCGGACAAGAGGCGGCTCGATCGCCTGTTGCGCCGACTGCTCACCGGCCTCGACAAAGGCCGACAATGAAAAGCCCCGGCGTCGCGCGACGTATCCTG
>VAXT01000233.1 GCA_005883245.1 Actinomycetota bacterium
TGGTACACGCCGCCGCCCGGGCTCGAGCTCAGGCGCACATCGGAGAGGATGTTGTCGCCGAAGACCCGATGCGGCACGGAGAACATCGTCGGGCTCCCGTCCGGTACGAGCCGCAGGACTTCATATTCCCACCTCGAGGACGTGTCGTTGCCCTCGAGCACGTCGAGGACGAGCGTCGGCGCGCCCCGCAGGACGTCGGGCGTGTCGTGCAGGTTGATCGGCGTGCGGCTGATCACCCTCCAGGCGCGGACGATGTTGCCTCGGCGGTCGACGATCGCGACCCGGATCTCGTGCGGGGCTGAGTCCGGCACCGCCGTGTAGACCTCGGTGATCATCCGCTCGCCTTCGCCAATCGGCTGGTACGGCCAGCCGGTGCCGCGCCTCTGTGCGGAAGATGCGATCGGCCGGCCGTCGGGCGTCGCAACCGGCATCCATCCGAGCTGGCCGCCCGGGAGGCTCGTCATCGCCGCGAGGACATGAAGCTTCCCGTCCGGCCCAGTCCGGAGCGAGCTGTTGACTCCGATCTCGAACGTCCCCGAGTTGCCGAAGAAGTCTCCCGCGAGCCTGCCCGTCCACAGCTCCTCACCGGTCGAGGCGAGACGCTTGAGGACGACGTGGTAGTCGGCGCCGACGCCTTCGCTGTGCGTCACGTAGACGGAGCCCTCGGGCCCGAGCGCAACGTCGTTGTCGGCCGTTCGGTCGGGCAGCGGAACCGAGCGGACGATCCGGTCCGGATCGCCGGCCTTCCAGACGAGCATCCGGTCGTTAAAGCTGTCGTGGAGGTAGATCGAGTGGTCCGCCCCGATCGCGAACGATTGGGGACCGGCCTTGGGGCCCTGGCCCGGCGGCGGCAGCTGCCAGCCGACCTGGTCGGGCCGTGCCCGGGCGACGACCTCGTCGGGCGACCGCGTCTCGCCGAAGCGATGCCTGCCGAGATCGACGACGACTGGATGCCCGAGGATCAGCGCGGACGACGTCCCGCGAGCGGGGACTCGTGCCGTCCGCCGGGTCTTCGGATCGCGCAGAACCGCGTAGTAGACGAGCCTGTGGCCGCGAAGCAGGCGGCCCGGCACGCGCGCCTTGAACGTCGAGGCCGGACCTCGCTCGGACGCGAGCGGCAAACGCACGAACTTGTGGGTGAGGTCGTTGCGAACGTAGACCGAGCCGGTCGCCGACTTGACTCCTGCGTCGTAGACCAGCGTGATGTGGTCGCTTCGCGTCACGAGGTTGCCGATGCCCCTCGGCTCCTGATGCGGCGCGAACTTCTTCGCTCGGGCAGCAGCCGACAGGGAACCGGTCCCGATAGTCGCGAGCGCACAGATCAGAGCCGTGAGTGCGAATGCCTTCTTCATGATTCCTCCGGTTAGCGGTGTAGCCTTGATGCCACCGAGTGTGCGCGGGAGGACGGCGCCGATCCATGGACATGAGATAGGCGATCAATGGAATCTCGCTCTGCCGCAACGGTTTTCGTGTCGAGTCCAGAGGGCGAACGGCATGCAGCCTTGGAGCTGTCCGGCGACCGCGTGACGGTCGGGCGGCTGGCCGAGCTGAACGACATCGCGCTCGAGCCTGACCCGGAGCACCTCGTCACACGAGCCGAGCACTGTGCGTTCGAGCGCGCCGGCAGCGCGTGGTCGATCGTGGACGGAGGCAGCGTCAACGGGACGTTCGTCCGCCGTGCAGGCGAGTTGAAGCGAGTCGAGGGCCGTCTGCCGCTGCGCAACGGAGACGTCGTCTGCGTCCTCGGGTCGATGGATCACCAGGACGGCGCCGGCTACTTCGAGCTCGCGTACGAAACGGCGGCGGACTCGCAGGCGACCCGCGCCGTCAGGGAGCCGGAAGCCGCGGAGGAATGCCTGAGCTACGACGCGGCCGAAGCCCGACTCGTCCTCGTCAGCCGCGGGGAGCGGCACGAGCTGCACATCCGCGCCCAGGCACACAAGCTCGTCGCGTACATGGCCGAGCGCGCACCGGCGTTGTGCACGCATGCCGAGCTCATGGACGCCGTCTGGGGAGACGAGCCGATGCACTCGCGCGAAGAGCTGGCGAAGATCGTCTGGGAGCTCCGCCGGGAGCTCGAGCCGTACGACGCCGGGCATCTGATCGAGAACGAGCGCGGCCTCGGCTACCGGCTGCGCACGTGCCCGTGAACGTCGGCGACGAGTTCGGGCCCTACACGATCGAGTCAGTTCTCGGACAGGGCGGCATGGGAACCGTCTTCCTCGCTCGGCACGCGCGGCTCGAGCGGCGTGTCGCGCTGAAGGTGATCTCTCCAGCCTTCGCCGACGAGCCCGACTTCCGGGCCCGCTTTCTCCGGGAGTCGCAGCTCGCCGCGTCACTAGACCACCCGCACGTGATCCCGATCTACGACGCGGACGAGGTCGACGGCGTCCTTTACCTGGCTATGCGTTACGTGGACGGGCCGAGCCTGCAGGGGCTGATCCGCAAGCGCGACCCATTGTCCCGAGGAAACACGTTGCGGATCGCCGAGCAGATCGGCGGCGCGCTCGATGCGGCCCACGCGGCGGACCTGATCCATCGCGACCTCAAGCCTGCAAACATCCTGCTTACTGAGGCCGACCGGCACGCGTATCTGTGCGATTTCGGGCTCGCGAAACGCACGAGCACGCGGGGCGTGACCCACGCCGGCGCTTTCCTGGGCACGATCGACTACTGCAGCCCGGAGCAGATCCGTGGCGAGCCGCTCGACGGGCCGTGCTCCAGGCGCATCTCAACGACCCACCGCCCCAGCTTGCGCCTGACCTCGACGGTGTCTTCGCGCGGGCGATGGCGAAGCATCGGGACCAGCGCTACTCGACGGCCGGCGCGCTCGCGAGCGACCTGCGCGCCGCGATCGCAGGGGGCGCCCCCGAGACGGTTGCAGCGCCTGCGGAGCGCCCAACTCGCCTCGATGCGACCAGCGTCCTGCCGCGCCGGACGAAGCGGCGCTGGCGATGGGTCGCCGCAGGCGTTGCCCTCATTGCGGTCATAGCCGCGGCAGCCGCGATCTGGGCGACTCACGATTCGAGCTCCGAGCAGAGCAACGCGGACTTGCGCCCGTTCGTCGATCGGATCGAGAACGTCCTCACGCAGTCGGCGGCTGGGCGACGCGAGGTCTCCGCGGCGATCAATGCGGGCCTCGCCTGCAAGGTCTCGAACGCCGAGGCGGCGCGGCGGATCAGCAGCGTGGCCGACAACCGCCAGAGCATCCTCCAGCAACTGGCGATCGTGAACGCGCCGACCCAGGCAACCGACCGGATGGTGACGCTGCTCCAACAAGGCCTCCAGAATTCGATCGAGGCCGACCGCCACTACCGGGACGGATTCCTGGCGAGCACCAAGTGCAGGCCGCCCGCGAATCAGAGCTTCGACCTCGCCCGGGCCTCCGACCAGCGCGCCACGACCGCCAAGGAGCTCTTCGTGGCCCGCTTCGACCCGCTGGCGAGACGTCTTTCCAGTCGGGAGTGGACTGCGGGAGAATTCTGAGGGTGGAGGATCAGCGTTACGTCATCGAGGAGAGCGTCCAGCAGCGGTACGTGGGCATGCGCGATGCGCGGACGTTCCTCCCGTTCCTCCTGCCGCACCTGACGCCCGGCCTGGACGTGCTCGACGCCGGCTGCGGCGTCGGCAGCATCGCGCTCGACCTCGCGCCGACGATCGCGCCCGGCCGCATCGTCGGGATCGACGTCGACCCCGAGCAGATCGAGCTCGCCCGCACCACGGCCGCGCAGCGCGGGATCGAGAACGCCGAGTTCACCACCGCCTCGGTCTACGAGCTGCCGTTCGACGAAGCGTCCTTCGACGTCGTCTACGCGAACGCGGTGCTCTTCTACCTTCGCGAGCCCCGGCGCGCGCTGATCGAGCTCCGGCGCGTCCTGCGCCCGGGCGGTCTCGCCGCGGTCAGCGACGACGACCTCGCGACGGTCGTGCTGTCGCCGGACCGACCCGAGCTCGAGCTCGGACCGCGCCTCTTCGAGCAAGCCGTGGCGTACGAGGGAGGCAACGCCCGCTACTCGCGCCACCTGCGCACGCTGATGCTCGAGGCCGGATTCGCTCGGACGGAGGGCATCGCGCACGCGCCGGAGGTTTACGGGACGCTGGAACGCACGCGCTGGTTCGCCGAGTTCGCGGTCGGCCTGTTCAGCGCACCGGCGATGGCCGACGTGATCGTCCGCGAGGGTTGGGCGACGCAGGCCGAGCTCGAGGCGCTGCTGGAGGCGCTCCGCGAGTGGGGCGAGCTGCCCAACGCGTTCGCCGCCTGGCTCTACTGCGGCGCGCTCGGCTGGGTCGACTAGCGCCCAGGGCGCCGGCGGCCTAGCGCTTCGCCGGCAGCGAGCGCGCGTAGCCCGTCCCGACCTCGACCCACTTCGTGAGCTGCCGCTTGGTGGCCACGTGCTCAGGATCGACGCGGAGCCAGCCCCGCATCTGCTTGCCGCGCATCTCCATCACGTGCGCGTCGGTCGAGGCGACGAGCGAGTCGGACTCGGCGGGGTCGGCGCGAACGAGGATCCCGCCCTGGCCGCTCGCGGCGATCGCCATGTTGCCGCCGATCAGGAAGGCGAGCCCGCCGAACATCTTCTGCTCCTTCAGGTCGGGCTCGTTTCCGATCAGTTGGCGGATTCGATCGGCGAGCTCCTCGTTGTAGGCCATCGAGCCGATCGTACCCGGGCGGGCCGCGCTACCCTACGAGCCGCTGCCCTCTTAGCTCAGTTGGTAGAGCACCTCCATGGTAAGGAGGGGGTCGACGGTTCGAGTCCGTCAGAGGGCTTCAGTAAAGTGCCTGCAAATCGGCACTTTGTTGTTGTCTGTTCGTAGAACACGCGGACACATTTCGGACACATCTTCGGTACACGCGACGCATCGCGACGTCTCGCGACGCCTTCCTGACACGCCTCGCCGGAACAGACGCGACGGTTTCTGCGAGAAAATCCCTGCTCATAGGCCGCTCTCGTTGCCTGAGTAGGCGAGATCATGACCCCCTCCGCGCTAGAGAGGGTCTCGGTCTCGGTTACGCCCCGTCTCCGTCCTGGGGACGCCAGGCCCGTGACGCCGGAGGTCGCCGCGTTTGGGCCCGTCGCTCCG
>VAXT01000234.1 GCA_005883245.1 Actinomycetota bacterium
GACCGCGCGCACCACTCCGCCGGACACGAAGAACGCCTTCTGCCACCCCGCCTCTACGGCCGGCGCGATCAGGCAGAGCTCGAGACGACGCAGCCGGTCGAGCCTGCGCAGCCGCTCGACGACCTTCTCCAGCGCCTCGATCCGGTCACGTAGCCGGGCTGCCTCCTCGTAGCGCAGTCCCTCGGACAGGTGGTCGAGCCTGGCGCGCAAGCGCGGCAGCGGTCTGCCCTGGAGCAGGCCCGCGAGCTCGACCTCGGTGCACGAGCCCAGGGCGCGTGCAGCGAGCGCCGCCTGCCGTCGGGAGCCGAGCGGCCCCAGCGGGCCCGGCTGCTTGGAGACGACGAAGTCGTCCCCGCGGCGCCGCAGGTAGACGCCCTGCTCTCGGCGGCGCCCGCGCGAGTTGGCCGGCGGGGCGAGCTCGCGGATCAGCCGAAGCTCCTCGAGCGCGGCCTCCAGCTCGGAGCCGAGCACGCGCCACTCGATCCTCGCGAGTGCGAGCAGCGCCGCCTCGACCGACGGGCGCTGGCGATCGCTTCGGAAGTACGAGCGCAGCCGGGCGCGGAGGTCGCGTGCACGGCCGACGTAGAGCACCTGGTCGTGGCGGTCCCGGAACAGGTAGACGCCCGGGCGGCTCGGGGCGCCGCGGGCGAGGAGACGCTTGCCGTGGACGCGGCGCTTGCGAGGCGCGGCCAGGGATCGCAGCTCGGAGAGTCGTCTCGCCCCGATCTCCTGGGCGAGCCCGATCAAGTGCACGAGCACCTGGGCCGTCGCCTCAGCATCGGGCAGAGCGCGGTGACACGGCTGCGTCGGCACTCCGAAGAAATCCGCCAGCGACGCGAGGCCGACGCGACGGAGCCGTCCTTCGAGCAGGCGCCGCGCGAGTGCGGCGGTACACAGAGGCGGCTCGGACAGACGCCGGTCTCCGAGCTGCCGCTCGAGGAACCGCTGGTCGAAGCGCGAGTTGTGCGCCACGAGCAGCTCGTCGCCGGCGAACGCGAGAAAGCGCCGCACGACGGTCGCGGTCGACGGCGCGCCCTTGAGCTCCTGTTCGCGAATACCGGTCAGGCGGGCGATCGGCTCCGGGAGCGCGACCCTCGGGTTGACGAGCGACTGGAACGAGTCGACGAGCTCGAGCCCGCGGACGCGCACGGCGCCGATCTCGCAGATCTGGTCCCGGCCGGCCGCGAGCCCGGTCGTCTCGAGATCGAAGACGACGAGCTCCACCTCCTCCAGCAGCGGGTCGGGGCGCCCATCGACGAGCGAGACGGTGGGGCCCGTGCAGACGACCCGGCTGTCGCCCGCGGTCACCTCCTCGAGCAGCGAGCGGGCGAGACCGTCCGGGATCGAGCTCGTCGCAAACAGCGCGCGTGCCGCGTCGACGACGGTGAGCGACCCCCGCTCCTCCAGGATGTCCACGAGCCGGTCGAGCGAGTCGAGGGCAAGTTGCACCCTCTAAATGAAAGCGAACATACGTTCGTCTGGCAAGCGGAGGATCAGTCGGGGAGCAGCGGAATCGTCAGTCCCTGCCTCCGTCCGAGGAGCACGGCGCGGGTGATCGCCGCCGACCCGAAGCGCACTCGCACCTCGTCCAGCGCGGCGTCGAGCGTGTCGCTCCAGAACCCGTCGAGCGGCAGCCTGAGCTGGCCGAGATCGTCGTCGAGGTTGCTGACCGAGACTCCGACGAGCGTGATCCCCCGGCGCTCGATCAGCGGCAGTGCGACCTCGAGCAGCTCCCTGGCCGCGACCAGGATCGCCCGTGTGTTCGCGGTCGCGTACGGGAGCGTCTGAGAGCGGGTGGCTCGCGACGAATCGTCGAACCGGAGGCGAAGCACCACCGTGCGCCCGAGCCGGTCGGCGGCCCGCATCCGCCGTGTGACGCGCTCGACGAGGCCGATCAGCGACGTGTCGACCTCGGCGAGTGACTTGGGTCGCCAGCCAAGCGCCCTCTGCGCACCCATCGACCGCCGGCGCCGCCGGGCCTGGACGGGACGCGGGTCGCGGTTGTGCGCGAGCGCGTGGAGGTGCCGCCCGGCGGCGCGGCCGAGCATCGTCACGAGCGCATTCTCGGGGAGCTCCGCAACCTGGCGGACGGTCGTGATCCCGGCGTCGTTCAGCCGTCTTGCGGTGACGCGGCCGACTCCCCAGAGACGTTCGACCGGGAGTGGATGGAGGAATTCGAGCTCGCGGTCCGGCGGCACGAGCAGCAGGCCGTCGGGCTTGGCCACCCCGCTCGCGACCTTGGCCAGGAACTTCGTCCGCGCGATTCCGACCGTGATCGGGAGCCCGACGCGCTCGCGCACGGCTTGACGGAGGCGCGCCGCGATCTCCAGCGGAGAGCCGGCGAGCCGGCGCAGCCCGCGGACGTCGAGGAACGCCTCGTCGATCGACAGGCCCTCGACGAGCGGCGTCGTGTCGTCGAAGACGCGGTACACGGCCTTGCTGGCGTCCGAGTAGGCCGACATGCGCGGCGGGACGACGACCGCTCCTGGGCAGAGCCGTAGCGCGCGGCGGACGCCCATCGCGGACTCGACGCCGCGTGCCTTCGCCTCGTAGCTGGGGCAGAGCACGACGCCGCCGCCCACGATCACCGGCCGGCCGCGAAGCCGTGGGTCGTCACGTTGCTCGACGGCCGCGAAGAACGCGTCGACGTCGGCGTGCAGGATCGTGGCCTCCGTCTGCACGAACATATGTTCGCACAGGGCTCCGCTAC
>VAXT01000100.1 GCA_005883245.1 Actinomycetota bacterium
GACCGGTCATTTCCGACGGACGCGCGGTCATGCCCGCGCGTCCTGAAGGCGGCATCGCAAGCGACGCCTTGGAGTTGGGCCTCGACCTCGCGCGGCGGGGCGAGTACTTCGCTGCGCACGAGGCGCTCGAGGATGCCTGGCGCGCGTCCGAACCCGAGGAGAAGGACTTCTTCCAGGGTCTCGTCCACGTCGTCGTCGCCTGGTACCAGGCCGGGCGCGGGAACCGCACGGGATTCGAGCGGCAGCTCGAGAAGGCGGAGCGACGTCTGGGGCCGTTCGCGCCCACACACCGCGGCGTCGACGTCGACGGCTTTCTGCGCCAGGTGGCCGCCGCCAGAGCAGCGGGGTCGCTCGATCCGCCGCCGCTAGACGTTCCCTAGCCCGACGTCCTCGAGCAGCCGGTTCAGGAACACGTTCAGCCACCAGTCCTTGTGGAAGAACAAGAGCAGGCCGAGCACGACCAGCGAAACGCCGCCTGCGATCCGGATCAGCATGTAGTGGTCGCGGAGCCAGCGGAACGCGCCCATCGCCTGGGTGAACCCGACCGCGGCCAGCAGAAAGGCCAGCCCGAGCCCGGCCGAGTAGACCGCGAGCAGAAACGCGCCCTTCAGCACAGAGCTCGTCGACGCGATCGCGAGGATCGCGGCCAGCACGGTTCCGATGCACGGCGCGGCGCAGATCGCGAAGGCCGCGCCCAGCAAGATGCTCGAGTTCCGCTGGCGCGCACCCGTCAGCAGCCCCGGCGCGAGGAGCCGCTCGGGCCAGGGCAGGAGCCCGATAAAGGTCAGCCCGATGACGACGAGGATCAGGCCGGCGAGCTCGAGCTGACGGTCGGATGGGAGGATGCCCCCGATCGCAGCCGCTGCGATCCCGAGGACGACGAAGACCACGGTGAAGCCGAGGATGAACGGCAGGCTTGCGAGCGCGACCCGGCGCGCGGCACCAGGGGTGCCGAGCCGGTCGGCCTCGATCGCGGACACGGCCGACAGGTAGCCGGGAACGAGCGGCAGGACGCAGGGCGTGATGATCGAGATGACACCCGCGAGAAAGGCGGCGGGAACCTGGCCGAAAACGCGTCAGCCCTCGTCGAAGCGGGCGAGCTCTTCGTCGACGCGGCGCTCGAGCGCAGGGCTGAGCGGAGCCGTCGGCGGCCCGGGCTCACGCGTGTGGCTCCAACGCCACGCGAGCGCGCCCAGGACGATCGCGCCGCCGAGCAGCAAAGCGATCGGCAGGAGCCAGGCCAGCAGGTCGAAGCCCTTCTTCGGGGGCGCAGCGAGGATCTTCGGCCCGTACTGTGCGACGAGCAGGTCCTTGATCTCCTGCTTCGAGTCGCCGGCCGCGATTCGGGCCGAGATCAGGGCCTCGATCTGCCGGGCAGCGGGCGAGCTCGACTGGTCGAGTGTCGTGTCGCAGACCGGGCACATGATCTCGCCCTCGAGGTCGGCGAGCGTCGGACGGTCGCCCTCGGGCCTGGCCGGCAGCGCCCGTAGGTGCCCGTAGTACTTCCGCGCGATCGTCTGCTTGATCTGGCTCTTCTTGTAGCCCTTGCCGATCATCTGGTTGATCAAGTGGATCGCCGCCGGCGTGTACGACACCGAGCTGGCGTCGTCGAGCGTGGTCTGGCAGTCGTCGCAGTAGAGCTCGTGCTGGACCTCCAGCGACGTCGGGTGGTCCTCGCTCGCCCGTGCGACCGGCGCCGCGACCAACGCCAGCAGCGCAACCGCCAGCGCAGCGCGCCTCATGCTCCGAGCGCCTCCTGGATCGCGCTGTCGATCTCCTCGGAGCGCGCCTCGCCGAAGATGTACCCGATGACGCGCCATTTCGTTGAGATCACGAACGTGCGCGGGATCGGCAGGCCTCCGTACTTGCCGAGCACGGTGCGGTCGGGATCGCGGACGTTCGGATACGTGACGCCGTAGCGGTCGAGGAAGCGGCCCGCGTCCGCCGAGTAGTCCGCCGTGTCCACGCCGACGAACGCGACGCGGTTCCCGTAGCGCTCGAATGCCTGCTGGAAGCGCGGCGCCTCGCTCTTGCACGGCTCGCACCAGGAAGCCCAGAAGTTGACGACCACGACCTTGCCCCTGAGCGACGACAGCTGCAGCTTGCCGTTGCCGTTCAGCCTCGTGAGGTCGAAGTCGGCCGGCTTCGTGACGTGCCCTTTCGTGAAGGAGCTGGCCACGTTCGTCCGGTCGTTCTGGACGACCTTCCAGACCAGCAGGACGAGCAGCGCCCCTACGAGCGCAACCGACCCGATCTGGCCTGCGAGCTTGAACCGGCTCATCAGCCTGAGACGATGAAGACCGTCGTCCCGATGTCGACGACGTTGAACAGCCACTCCGCGTCAGAGATGTACATGCGGATGCAGCCGTGCGAGACGGAGTAGCCGATCGAAGCCGGGTTGGGCGTCCCATGGATGCCGACACCCGGCGCGGACAGGCCCATCCAGCGCGTCCCGAGCGGGTTGTTCGGGCCCGGCGGAATTGGCTTCTGGCCCTGCGCCCAGCGCGAGTTGGGCGGATACCACCAGGGGTTCTTCCACTTGACGAGGATGGTGAAGCGGCCGAGCGGCGTCGGATAGATCGACTGGCCGGTGGCGACGCGGAAGGAGCGCCGCAGGTGGTCGTAGCGGTACAGGTTGAGCTGGTTCGAGCCGCGGCGGATGACGATCACCGAGCGGAAGGCGCGGCGCTGGGTCTTCGCCGGCTCCGAGCTGTGCCGGATCCGGACACGGACGCGGCTCGTCGCGTGCAGCCTCTGGACGATCGACGTCGTCAGCGCGAGGCGGTTCACGACGAGGCCCGGGCGGTCGGGGACGATGACCGGCTTCAGGCGGCGCAGGAAGACCTGAGCGTCGACCGGCTTGCGGTAGAAGCGCTTCGCGACCCGCAGCACGTACGCGCGCACGACATTGCCGTCGATCAGGACCGGGAGCGTGATCCCAGCCCCAGGCGGAGCTGTCCTCGCTCGCGCGATCGCCTCGTCGATGTGGGCACTCGCGCCGAGCGCCTCCGGCGGCGGGGCAAGGCGGTGCTTGCGGTCGAGGACGAGCGGCAGCGGCACCTCGAAGCGCTCGCGCACGACGTTCGCGGCTTCCTCGACGGTCATGCCCCCAACGGGGATGCCAGAGATCGTGACCCCTGGCGCGATCAGCGTGGGCAGGGGGCTCGTCGTCGTCGTGCCCGTCGAGGTCGTCCCGGTCGTCGTGCCCGTCGTCAGGAAGCCGGCAGCGCCGACGCCGCCCGCGAGGACGATCGAGGCAAGCGCGCCCGCCGCAGCGCAGGCGAGCGCCAAAACGGCGTAGCCGAGGCGTTTCACGCCCTGGAGTGTAGCCCGCTGCTAGCCCACGATACGCGGGTCGTCCGTGATCACGCCGTCGACTCCGAGCTCGTCGAGTCGTTCGACGACATCCGTCGAGTTCACCGTCCACGCGAAGACCGCGACGCCGAGCTCGTGACAGCGCTCGACCGTGCCGCGGCTCACGACCCTGTGGTTGAGGGTCAACGCGGACGCTCCGACCTCGTCGACGAGCCTCCGAACGCGCGCGGGCAGCGCCACGCGCATCGCCAACTGCACGGGGCGAGTCACGTGGATGAAGGTTCGGTGCCCGCCGAGGTAGACACGGCCGCGCGGGTACGTCCGGCTCCGGGCGAGCTGCGGCTCGAGCCGCCGGAGGTTCTGCAGCGTCGTCACGTGGCTCGTGCTCACGATTGCGCGCTCGACGAGACCGTGCTCACGAAGCGCGTCGACGAGCTCGCGCTCGCGGCCGGCGAACTTGACGTCCGCGAGGATCCCTGTCGTCGGCCCGTTCTCGGCGAGGAAGGCGAGCATGTCGTCCAGCGCCACGGGCTCGTCCGTGAGCTCGCGGCGCGAGTGGCTGAGGACGAGCTTCCGGTTCAGGCCCCCGAAGACGTCCAGCTCGACGAGGTCGACTCCGTGGACGAGCGCGGCCTCGGCGGCTTCGATCGTGTTGGCGGGAGCGAGGGCCGCCGCGCCTCGATGCCCGATCCTGAGCAGCGGCCCGTGGCCGCGTAACAGGTTCACGGTGCGGTCGGCAACGGGAACTCGTCGAAACGCCCGCCGCGGGCCGCGAACTCGAGGATCATCCGATCGGTGATCCACTCGACCGGGGCGCGGTCGTCCGTCCACGGGTCGGACGCGGGTGCCGCGACGCGCATGTCCCGCGCGAGGAGGCTCGTCAGCGAGCTCAGCCGCGGCGGTCCATGGCTCAGGCTTCGAACGAGCACCGGGCGCGGCTCGGGCCGGTCGAGGCCGATCACGAACTGGTTGAAGCGCAGCGCCTGCCAGGTGAGGACGAGCGGGAACTCGGTCGCGAGCGTGCCCGAGACGCCCTCGGCGAGCCGGTGGTCGTCCGGCGTCGAGCCCACGTTGAGGACGATCGCCCCTCCGGGTGCGAGGCGCGAGCGCGCCAGCTTGAAGAACTCCTGCGTCGCGAGGTAGAACGGCACGTACGGCGGCCGGTAGGCGTCGACGACGATCAGGTCGTAGCGCGCCTTCGTGCTGCGCAGGAACGGTCGCGCGTCCGCGGTGACCACGTGCAGCCGAGGGTTGTCGTCGAGCCCGAAGTAGCGGCGGCCGACCGCGGTAACGTCCGGGTCGAGCTCGACCCCGTCGATCCGGGCCTGTGGGTAGAAGACGCCCATCGCGCGCGCGGTCGTCCCGCCCGCGTTGCCCAGGATCGCCACGCGCCGCAGGGGCCGTCCGATCAGCGGCGGGACCGCGAGGTACGTGTCCCACTCGCCGCCGGTCAGGACCGAGTTGCGCCGCCAGACCGAGTGCACCGCGAGGCCTTCGTTCAGGTAGAGGCGCCGGACGCCGTCCAGCTCGGTCACGTGGATGAACTGGTAGCGGGACTCATGCTCGTAGATGAGCCCCGGCTCGGCGCGGACCGCACCGGCCGGGATCGCGATCAGCACGCCCACGCCTGCGGCGACGAGGAGCCAGCGGCGGCCGAGGAGCGCCGCGCCCGAGAGCGCCGCGAGGAGCGCGGCGGCGAGCAGCGTCCTCCGGGTCCCGATCGCCGGGATGAGCACGAGCGCGGCCAGGAACGTGCCGAGCAGGCTGCCGGCCGTGGACAGCGCGTAGAGGCGCCCGGCGACCGAGCCCGCGTCGCGCACGTCCTCGATCGCGAGCCGTACCGCGAACGGAGCGACGATCCCCAGCAGCGTGAGCGCCGGCGCGAAGAGGGCGAGCACCGCGAAGAACGACCCGATCGCCGCACCGGCCGAGACCTGGTCGAGCCCTTTCACAGAGACGTCGAGGAACGGCCCGGCCGCGAACGGCACGAACGCGATCAGAACCGCCGCCAGGACGACGATGCGGCCCAGCACGCGTGGGCTCGGGTTGCGATCCGCGATCTTGCCTCCGACCCAGTAACCGACCGAGAGCGACGCGAGCACGAGGCCGATGACGTTCGACCAGACGATCGTCGAGCTGCCGTAGTACGGGGAGAGGAGCCGAGCGGCTCCGATCTCGGTCGCCAGCGCGGCGGCTCCCGTGCAGAAGACGAGGGCGTAGAGGGCGACCGCGAGGCCCCGGCCGTGAGCGGCCTCCACCTCATGCTCCTGTGCACGGACGGCCTCGGCCACGATCACGTCCTGCGGATGACGACCACCGCGTAATCGTCATCCGGCTCGCCGGCAAAGGCGCGCGCGTCCGCGACAACGTGCTCCACGAGCGCCTGCGCCGACAGGTCTCGGGCGCTCGAGAGCGCGTCGTGGAGCCGCTCTTCACCGTACTGGTCGCCTCCGCGGCGCGCCTCGATGAGGCCGTCCGTAAAGAGGCACAGCGCCGAGCCGTGCTCGAGCGAGGCTGTGGCGGTCTCGTAGCGCTGGTCCGGCTCGATGCCGAGCGCGAGCCCGCGCGGCGCGAGCAGGCTGATCGCCCCATCCGGCGCGAGGAGCCGAATCGGCGGGTGGCCGGCGCTCGCGGCCGAGACGTGGCCCGTTTCGGGATGGACGGTCAGACAGGCCATCGTCACGAAGTTGCCGCCGGCCAGCTCTCCGAGCGCGACCTCGTTGGCCTGCGCGAGGAGCGCGGCGGGATCCGGATACAGGCGGACGAGCGAGCGGAAGGCGAACTTCGCGAGCGCCATGTCCGCGGTCGCAGCGATCCCGTGACCGCTCGCGTCACCGAGCACGACCGCGAGCTCTCCCTCCGGGAGCGTCAGGAAGTCGTAGACGTCCCCGCCGACCTCGACGCGCGCCGACGACTCGTAGACGGCACCGACCTCGAGCCCCTCGACCTCGGGCAGCCCGCGCGGGAGCAGCGAGCGCTGCATCGTGTCTGCGAAGTCCTTTCGCTCCTGCGTGAGCCGGGCGTTGTCGATCGCAAGCGCGGCCTGGCCCGCCACGAAGAGCGCCGTCTCGACCTGCTCGTCCCCGAGCCGCCGCGACGGGTCGAGCGAGACGACCGTCAGTGTCGCGAGTAGCTCGGCCGAGGTCGCGATCGGGACGACGACCGCGGTCGCGCCCTGCTCGAGGAACGGGACGAGCAGCTCGTAGGACGCGCCGAGGCGTCGCGCCGTCGGCGGATCGAGGACCAGCGGCTTGCCCATCCGGAAGAGCCGACGGCCCGGGAGCTTGTCCGCCGCCTGCTCGCGCTCCAGCAGCGGGCGAAGCGCCTCGAGCCGCGGATCGGCGATGTGCGGCGCCCGCGGAACGAGCAGGTCGCCGCGAGCGTCGTGCACCCGGATGACGGCCGCGTCGGCATCGAGCAGCTCGACCGCGGCTGTGGTCACCGAGTCGAGCGTCGTGTCGAGGGAGAGGCTCTGCGCGAAGGAGCGCGAGATTTCGTAGAGCGCGCGCAGCCGCTTGGCGGACTTGCGCTCGGAGGCGACCGTCTCCTGGAGCTCGGCCGCCTGGCGTTCCGTCCGCTCGTGGAGCTCTGCGTTCTGAGCTGCCACGGCCAGCTGCGCCGCGAGCGCCGACAGCAGCGCCGTCTCGTTCGGCTCCACGGTACGGCCCCGCGGCAGGTAGACGGCGAGCAGCCCGACGAGCTCTTCGCGCGCCACGAGCGGCACGGCCAACGCGGCGTCGATCTCGGCCTCTGCGACTGCCTCGCGGACCGGAGCCAGCCGGAGATCGGCCTGCGCGTCAGCGATCTGCAGGACGCCCTGAACGCGGAGCGGCCCGAACGCGAGCTCGAGCAGGCGCTCGGCGACGGTGAGCTCGGCATCGGCGCCGGAGCCGGCGCCCTCCTCGGGTCGCAGCCGGTTCGCGTCGCCGAGGTAGATCGCGACGCGATCCGCGCTCAGCAACTCGGCGACACGGGCGACCGCGGTCTCCAGAATGTGCGCGAGGGAGAGCTCGGCGATCGCCTGACCGAGGACGGCGAGCAGCGCCTCGGAGCGCTCGAGCTCCTCCGACGTCGTGCGGGCGCGCTCTCCTGCTCGCAACGCCTGCGCCGCGCGCACCGCGAACGTGCCGAGCCGGTCGACGTCGCGCCGGGTCGGGGAGGCCCCGGGCGAGAAGACGAGCTGCAGAACACCGAGGGGCGGATGGCCGAGCGTCAGCGTCACCACGGTCCAGTCCCGAACCGCTTCGATCCGCACCGGCTCCTGCTCCTGTCCGAGAGCGGGCTCCGCCTGGACGGCTTCGAGTGCGTCGGGCCGACCCGTCGAGGCCAGGAGCTCGAGACCCGCGTCCGCGCCGACCTGCCACAGCTTCACGGCCTGTGCCCCTGAAGCCCGCGCGGCGATCCGTACCACCTCGTCCGGCCCGCGAGCCTCCTCGAGCCCCGCACCGAGAGCGTCCCCGGCGAGCGACAGGCTCTCCGCCGAGCGAGAGGACGGTACGCCGTCGCCCGCGCCGAACGCCCGCAGCACGAGGCCGATGTGCGAGGCCGCGAGCCGCGCGGCGGCAGTCTCCCGCTCGTCGAACCGCCGAGCGACTCGGAGGATCTCGAGACTCCCGAGCGGGGCGCCGTCGGCCCGGACCGGGATCAGAAGCGCGTCGGCGGCGCGGGCACGTCTAGCCGCTCTGCGGACGGCGTCGGGCAGGTCGTCCGACGAAGCCGCCTGCGCAGGAAGCACGTCCAGCGAGAAGGCCGACCCCGCCAGCTCGGCCGCGAGCGCCTCGGAACGGGACGCAACCGCGCGTACGGGCAAGCGGCCGTCGTCGTCGGCGACGCGGATCGCCGTGACGTCGGCGCCGGTCACCTGGCCGACCGCGTCGGCGACGTCCTGGAGAGCCTCGTCGAGCCAGTATTCGCCCGCAGCGCGCAGGCCCGCGGCTGCGAGCGTCTCGAGGGCGTCGTCGGAGATGTCGTCCATTCCCCCTCGAAAAGTATTCCTCATGGCGTCAGGAGGCCCGCCGGCGCGTTTATGCTCTCCTGCATGGCCCAGCCGGCTCGCCGCCCGGAACAGGTCGACGAAGCGCTGGAGCTCGATCCGGCTGCTGTCCAGCGCGCGTACCAGTTGCATCGAGCCCGCCGCCGCGCTCATCGCAACAAGCGCCGCGAGACGAAGCGCGCCAAGCTCCGGTTCTGGCTCGTCCTCTTCGCGCTCGTCGCCGCGAGCGTCTACCTGAGCATCGTCATCTGGCACCAGGTCCAGCGGACGTTCGGTCTGTAGGAGGGTTCGGCGGAGTGTTGCTCGTCGCCGGGGTGCGATGGTCGTTCCGAGGCCGCGGACGCAGGGAGCCCCGGTAATCGCCATTACCGGGGCGACTGAGGACCCGGCCGCGGGGCGAGCAGCGCGGTCCGGCGGCTCAGACCACGCTTCGTCGAACCCTCCTGAAATACTTCGCCTGTGGAGCCCTCCGAGCCCTATCCGCCCGACCGTCCGGCTCGCCCGGAGCCGGGACGCGACCCGCTGCTGCTCCTGCCCGGGGGGATCTGGGCAATGGGCGAGCGGATCGCGGTCATCGGCTGGCACACGGGAGTGATCGGCAAGCTCGTCTTCCTGCTCGGGCTCGCGGTGGTCGTGCTCGTCGTCCTGCACGAGCTCGGGATCGACCTCCCGGCGACGGTCCCCGAGAGCCTCGTGATCATCGTCCTCGGGTCTCTGTCGACGATCCTCGTCCTCGTTCGCGTGATCTCGGTCCCCGATCAGTTCTTCCCCTACGACGGGCGCGGGATCGGGCTCTGGATCGCGCTCATCGCGGCCGTGGGGTTGATCGTCGGCGGGCTTCTACGAGCAGGCGAAGAGCTGTAGCGACGCCGAGGCCGAGCGCGGCGCCTCCGATCACGTCCAGGGGGTAGTGAACACCGACGTAGACGCGTGAGAACGCGATCAGCCCGGCGAGGGCGTAGAGGACGATCGGGGAGAGCGGCGTCAGCCAGGCGAGCGTGGCCGCGCACGCGAAGCTCATGGCGGCGTGGCCGGACGGGAAGCTCGGGGTTGCCCGGCACGTGGACGAGCGGGGCCGGGTCGGGGAAACGAAGCGGTGGGCGGTCGCGGCCGATCGCCTGCCGCAGGAGCGCCGCGGACACATCCGCGGCCAGATCGGCGAGCGTGACGTAGAGAAAGATCGCCGGTCGCCTCCAGCAGAGCGCTGCGAGGGCAGCGATCACGAGCCAGATCGCGCCCTGCGACCCGATGCGCGAGAGAGCGACGAACACGTCGTCGAGCACGCCGACACGGTGATGGACGACCCAGCGCTCGAGTCGCGGATCGAGGTCCAAGGCGCCGCTTGCGGTGCCGCCTCAGGATGCCGGGCTCAGCCCGGCATCCGTCGGAAATGACCGGTCGACACGTTCGAGTCCAGCCGACACCGCTCTAAGATCAGGCGGGGACGAGCTGTTTCGTCGACTCGATCAGCTGCTGCGGGTTGAACGGCTTCCCGATGAAGCCCTGCGCCCCGCGAGAGGTCGCGGCCCGCAGCGAGTCCTCTTCGACCTTGCCGCTGAACATGATCACCGGGATCGAGCCGACGCCGTGCCGCTCGTGCACGCGGCGGAGCATCTCCCAGCCGTCGACCTGCGGCATCATCACGTCGAGCAGGATCAGGTCGGGCGGCTCGGCTTCGAGCGCGGCAAGCCCTTCCTCGGCGCTCGCGGCCTCGCGGACCGAGTAGCCCTCCATCTCGAGGTTCACGCGGACGAACTCACGTAGTCGATCGTCGTCGTCGACGATCAGGATCAGGCGGCGCCCCTCACCGCGCCTCGGCGCCGCCGAGCCGCCGCGCTCGAGGAACTGGTCGAGGTCGGCGCGACGATAACGACGGTGCCCGCCCGGGGTGTAGAACGCGGGCAGACGACCCGTGTCCGACCACTTGCGAATCGTGCTCTGGGCCATCCCGAGGTACTTCGCGGCCTGTCCGAGCGTGAGCCAATCAGGCTCGTCTGCGGGAACGGGAATCCGGGCGGCGGTGTCACGGCTATCGGCCATGTCGGGGAACCTTGGTAAATCTACCTTTTCCTCTCCAGCCCATTCCGAAACTACTGACCCGTCGTCACGGTCACCGTCACGGTCCGGACGCTCTGAGTGCCGGGCTCGAGCGTGCGGACCGAGGTCTCCGTCCCCGACGGCGCCGAGCTGTCGTCGAGCGCCTGCCCGAGAGCGACCCCCACCGCGAGCGCGATCGCGAGCGCCAGGACGCGCACCACCCAGGGGCCGACCCTCCGGCGAGCCTTCCGCGGCCGCCGGCTCATGGCGCGTAGTCGACCGCGCCGCGGGAGTAGAGGTGGAACGCCGCGTCCTCGACGAGCCCGAGTTGGATCGCGCCCGCACCAGGCGGCAGCACTTCGAGCAGCCAGCGGTCGGCGTCGTCGTAGGCGCCGGCCAGGTCGGAGAGCGTGAACGTCTGGCCGACCCGGCGGTTGAGCTCGTCGATCAGGACGTCGACCTGGGCGAGCAGGCGGTGGTGGAGCGGCCGGTCCGACGCGTGCTCGTTCAGGCGCCGATAGCCCTCCGCCCACTGAAGGCGCGCGTTCTCGACGGCAACCGCACTCATGGTCCGATCATAAGGACGCGTCTGGGCCTTTCATGCAACATCTTTCCGGCCAGAGCGGGACGATCTCCGCCGCGATCCGCTCGCCGAGCAGGTACCCCGGCCGCGCGAGGGCGAACGCGACGTGCGCATGCAGGCACTTGAGCTGCTCCGGATTGCGAGACCCGCCGATCCCGAGCTCGAGCGACGCTCCCTGGTCGCTCCCCGTCCGGCCCCGGGCGAGCTCGGCGCGGACTCGCCGCTGCTCCTCGGTCGCGCGGCTGAGGCTCTCGGCCAGCTCCGGCTCCCGCTGGGCACGCTCGGACCAGCGCTCCACCCCACCCGCCGCCTCGAGCCGCGAGATCGCTGCGACCAGGTGGCGGCACGTCACGTAGTACGTGGTCGGGAACGGCTGACCGGAATCGTCGTAGGGCGACTGCTCCGTCACTGCCGGCCGACCGAACGGACAGCGGACGACCACCCGCGCGAAGGCGCGCGGCGGCCGGCCGAGCTGCTTTTCGACCACGCGCCGCTCCGCGTCGCTCGTCTGCACGGAGAAACCCCTGGTTCCCCCGTGAGCCCCCTCCTTTCGAGCGGAGTCGTCGCTCAATCGCTCGAGGAGCCGGCAATTGACTTGGTTAATTCCAGCGGTTCCCTCTCCAGTGTCAGCCTCCCGCCGGGCCAAGCCCGGCTCTGGCGGCTTCTGTGCGTGGTCTCCGAGAAGCGCACGTACGCGAACGCGAATCTAGCGATCTGCGTTGGGTGCGTGCCTGTGCCGCCAGGCTTTGATGCCCTTGACGATGTACAGACGCTCACCGGGCTCGACGTACCCGAGCCGCCGGGCCTCGCGCGTCACCGCCTGAGCCGTGTCCGAGTCGGCGAGCCGCCGTTCGAGCCGAAGCTTCTGGGCGCGGAGCTGCCGCACCTCCGCGGACTGCTGCTTGACCGCGTCGCGCGTCGACAGGTAGCTCCTCAGCGGCTGCCAGTAGAGGAAGGCGATGAACGCGAGCGTCCCCACGCCGAGCCAGCGGAGCAAGAACCG
>VAXT01000101.1 GCA_005883245.1 Actinomycetota bacterium
AAACTCCGCTCCCCCGATAGCTACGCCAGTCGGGGCGAGGCGGTTTCGGAGAACCGTCGGTCGGGCGCTAGGAGCAGTCCAAGCCGACGATCTTCGTCGGGCAGTCCGCGATGCAGGCGGCGACCTGCGGCAAGCACGATTTCCACGCTGACACTAGACATTGCCCCTCCGCTGGCTTTTACTTGGCGCGTCGTCAGACCAAGGAGGGAGCAATGAGACCCTTTGCCATGCTGCTCGCGTTCCTGGCCCTCGCCGGGACCGCGGTCGCAGCCGAGGGTGGCGCCGCCAAGAGCCCGGCCGCGGGCTCGTACATCGTCGTCTTCAAGCCGAGCGCCGTGCAAGGCCCGACCGTGGCCAGGGCCGCACGCCGGCTCGCATCGGCTCACGCGGCCAGGATCAGCTTTGTCTACAGCCACGCGCTCGAGGGCTTCGCCGCGCGCATGACGCCCTCCGCGGCGGCCGCGGTCGCCCGCGATGCGCGGGTGGCGTACGTCGAGCAGGACCAGGTCATGCACGCCTTCACCTCACAGACGCCGGCGACATGGGGCCTCGACCGGATCGACCAGCGCGACCTGCCGCTGAACAACACCTACAACTACAACCAGACCGGTGCCGGCGTGAACGCCTATATCATCGACACCGGCATCCGCGCCACGCACCAGCAGTTCACGGGCCGCGTCGGCAACGGCGCCGACTTCGTCGGTGACGGCAACGGGACGAACGACTGCAACGGCCACGGCACGCACGTCGCCGGGACCACCGGCGGAACGACGTACGGCGTGGCCAAGTCGGTCACGCTGCACGCGGTTCGCGTCCTCGACTGCCAGGGCTCGGGCACGAACTCGGGCGTGGTCGCCGGGGTCGACTGGGTGACCTCGAACCACGTCTCGCCATCGGTCGCCAACATGAGCCTCGGGGGCTCCGCGAGCTCGGCGCTCGACACCGCCGTCAACAACTCGATCAACTCCGGCATCTCGTACGCGATCGCCGCCGGCAACTCGAACGCGAACGCGTGCAACTACTCGCCCGCCCGCGTCGCCGCGGCCAACACTGTCGGAGCGACCACGAGCACGGACGCAAGAGCCTCGTTCTCGAACTTCGGAACGTGCCTGGACATCTTCGCGCCTGGCAACTCGATCACCTCGGCCTGGAACACGAGCGACACCGCGACGAACACGATCAGCGGAACGTCGATGGCGACCCCGCACGTGACGGGAGCGATTGCCCTCTACCTGCAGACGAACCCAGGCGCCTCGCCGGCAACCGTGACCCAGGCGCTGATCTCGAACTCGACCCTGAACCACGTCACGAATCCCGGCACCGGCTCGCCGAACCGGCTCCTGTACTCGATCTTCGGCGGGCAGCCGCCTCCACCACCCCCGCCGCCGCCACCGCCGCCTCCGCCTCCGCCTCCGCCCGGCCCCGAGCTGATCGTCAACGGCGGCTTCGAGGGCTCGGCCTCGCCGTGGGTGCTTTCCGGCAACGCCTACTGGTCGACCGGCGCGTACCCGCACTCCGGCACCGGCTACTCGATCCTCGGCGCGTACAAAAACGCGAGCGGCAGCGAGTACCAGACGGTCACCATCCCGTCGACGGCCGCGGGCACGTACACGTTCTGGCTCAACATCACGACCAGCGAGGCCTGCTGCACCGCGTACGACTTCATGTACGCGGAGGTGCGGAGCACGTCGGGGGCGCTGCTCTCGACGCTCGGCACGTGGACGAACGCGAACTCGGGAACCGCCGGCGTCTACTCGCAGAAGTCCTTCAGCCTCGCCGCCTGGAGAGGCCAGACGGTCCGCGTCCAGTTCCGCGCGACGACCGACGTCAGCCTTCCGACCAGCTTCCGGATCGACGACGTCTCTCTGAGGTAGATGGAGAAGATGGGTGGGCGGCCCTCGAGCCGCCCACCCACTCAACTCACCCGTCAGTAGCCGACTCCGCCGCCACCGCCGGACCCGCCGCCGCCTGCGAACACGGCGATCAGCACCACGATGGAGACCGCGAGCACGACTCCCACGGCGAGCAACAGGTTTCTCCGCGAAAGCAGCACTGCGAAACCCCCTTTCGCACGAGAATTCAGCTGATACTTCTGAAGACGCCTTCTCGCCGCCGCTTATTCCCGGGGCCCTGGACGTATCGTGTGGGCCGTGACCGATCGACCGACGATCAAGGACGTCGCCGAGCGCGCAGGCGTCTCGATTGCGACCGTGTCCCGGGCGCTGAACGACAAGAGCGATGTCAGCGGGTCGACGCGTGAGCGTGTTCGCGAGGTGGCGCGCTCCGTGGGCTACACACCCGATCCCGCAGCGCGCTCGCTCGCCGGGCAGAAGACACGGCTCGTGGCGATCGTCGTCGGCGACAACGCCGGCCACCGCGACCTGTCGCTCATCTTCTTCGGGAAAGTGCTGACCGCGATCTCGCGGCGCCTCTCCGAGTCGGGTTACGACCCGCTCTTGCTGCCGCCGGACGACATCGGGCTCGACCACGGCGTCGACGCGGCCATTCTCATCGGCGTTGATGCGGACGATCGGCTGGTCCGGGAGCTCGGAGCCCGCGAGGTGCCGTTGGTCGGAGTCGACGTCAGGTGCACCGGCGGGCGTTCGGCATTCGTCGGCTCCAACCATGCGGACGGGGTTCGGCTGGCGCTCGCGCACCTGCACGCGCTCGGGCACCGACGGATCGCGCATCTCGCCGGCGCCACGAACACGTTCGCAGGCTCCGAGCGGCTCGAGGCGTTCCGACGCGAGACCGCGGCTCTGGGACTGGACATTCCGGACAAGCTGGTCCGGCGGGGCGACTTCTCGTCGGCGTCGGGCTACCGAGAGGCCTGCGCCGTGCTCGCGCTCGACGAGCGCCCGACAGCGATCGTCGCCGCGTCCGACCTGATGGCGCTGGCAGCGCTGCAGGCGATCAGGGACGCCGGGCTGCAGCCGGGAGCCGACATCGCCGTGGCCGGCTTCGACGACCTCGAGGCCGCCGCATTGGCCCATCCTCCGCTGACGACGATCCGGCAGGATCGCCGCGAGCTGGGCATGCTCGCGGCGAGTCGGGCCGTCGAGCTGATCGAAGATCCCGAAGCGACCCCTCCGGACACGATCCTGCCGGTCGAGCTCGTCGTGCGCGCCTCTAGCGCGCCGGCGTGATCGACCCGAGCTCGCCGCCCACGTTCACCTCGGTCGGGCCCCGCCACTCGTGGGGGCCGGCGGCATAGAAAAGCGTCGTTCGGGGCCCGCTCATCCCGCCGGTCCCGAACGCGATCCCCCACACTCCGTCCACGGTCACTGGCAGCCGGCCGCTGAACGTCCAGCCGTCCGCGACGCGCCGGTAGGCGTTGATCCGGCCGCCGCCGAAGTTCGCGACGAGAAGGGCGCCGCCGAAGCGGCCGAACCCGCCCGGGGCGAGGGCGACTCCCCACGGCTCGTCGAGCTCGTCGCGGCGACCGACGTGCGCGATCAGACGGCCTTCGAGGTCGAACTCGTCGACGTAGCCTCCGTGCGGCGCGTCGTTGCCGTTCACCGGTGCGCGGTACGCGTACGTGACGAAGATCCGGTCGCCGATCGCCTGGATGCCGAACGGTGCGAACCAGTCCGGCTTCGCACGGTCAATGAACGCGCCGGCCTTGACCACAGGGCGCCACCTCGAATCGAACACGAGGATGCGGTCGTTGTGGAAGTCGGTCGCGTACAGCTTCCCGCGCGCGAGCGTAACGCCGCGGAACAGCGTTCCGGACGCGCCTGTGTCGACTGCGACGACGGCCCGGCGCGACCACCCGGTCGGGACGGTGGGCGCCCAGGCCCGGATCATCCCGTCCTCGCAGGCGTAGATGAACCGGGCCGGCGCTGAGCCTCCGTTGCCGCGCACGACGAATCCACGCCCGCCGTTGAAGACGACGCCTGTCGGCCCGCCCGGCACGCTCACAGTCAGCGCCTGCTTCCGGCCCTCGCCCGAGTAGAGCGTGCTCGTGCTGCGGCCCTCGTTCGCGACCCACCACGGGCCGTCGGCGCTCGCGGCGAGGCCCCACGGATTGACCAGCCGGCCGTCCGCACGATCGGTCACGAGCGCCTGCTTTGTGAAGTGGTCGAGGCGGGCGCTGCTGGCCGACGCCGTCGCGATCAGTGCGACGACGGCGACCGCGAGGGCCCCGAGCTTCACGTCAGCCCGTCGCGATGGGCGAGGGTTGAGGCGTCCGCGCCCTCGTCGAGATGAAGTCGCGGTACCAGTAGTAGCTGTCCTTCGGCACGCGCTCGAGCGTCGGGTAGTCGATGAAGATGATCCCGAACCGCTTCGAGTATCCGTGCGCCCACTCGAAGTTGTCCAGGAGACTCCAGACGAAGTACCCCTTGACGGGCGCGCCGTCGGCGATCGCCCGGGAGACGGCTGCGATGTGCGTGTCGAGGTATGCGGTCCGCTCGGGGTCGTGGACGTGACCGTCGTGGACGCGCACGTCACCGAAGGCGGCGCCGTTCTCGGTGACGTAGATCTCGCGCGGCGAGTAGTCGCGCGCGACCCGCACCAGGAGCTGATGGAGGCCGTCCGGGTAGACCTCCCACCCCATGTCGGTGTGTTGCGACTCGGCGACGCGCTCCATCCGCGGGCCGTCGCCGCCGTTGCTGACGACGAACCGGAAGTAGTTGTTGACGCCGAGGAAGTCGATCGGCGCCGAGATCGTCTCCAGGTCGCCGTCCTGGAGCACGGGCGAGACCAGCGCGTTGCGCTCGAGCAGGTCGGCCGGGTAGGCGCCCCGGAAGAGCGGGTCGAGGAACCAGCGGTTCGCCTCGCCGTCAACCTGCCACGCGGCGGCCTCGTCCTCGGCGGTCTCGGAGGCCGGGTATGCCTGGGCCAGGTTGAGCGTGATGCCGACCTGCGACCCGGGAGCGGAGGCGTGGATGACGTCCACCGCCCAGCCGTGTGACAGCAGGAGATGGTGCGCAGCGGCCACGGCGTCTGCCTCGCTCGTGCGGCCGGGCGCGTGCTGGCCCCAGGAGTGTCCGATCCAGGCGTGGACCCACGGCTCGTTGTGCGTGATCCAGTGGCGAACGCGGTCGCCGAGACGGCGCACGACGGCCTCCGTGTACTCGGCGAAGGCCTCCGCGGTCGCACGCGAGGGCCAGCCGCCCGCGTCCTCGAGCGCCTGCGGCGTGTCCCAGTGGAAGAGCGTCGCGAACGGCTCGATGTCGTGTGCGAGGAGCTCGTCGACGAGGCGGTCGTAGAAGTCGAGCCCCTTCTGGTTCACCTTGCCGCGGCCTTCGGGGAGGATGCGCGGCCATGCGATCGAGAACCTGAACGCGTCGAGGCCGAGCTCGCGCATCAGCGCCACGTCGTCGGGGTACCGGTGGTAGAAGTCGCAGGCCCGCTCGCCCGAGTCACCGTTCCGGACCTTCCCGGGGGTCGCGCAGAACCGGTCCCAGACGCTCTCGCCGCGGCCGTCTTCGTGCGCGGCGCCCTCGATCTGGTACGACGCCGTGGCGGCGCCCCAGATGAAATCCGGAGGGAACGGGCTGTTCTCTGTGGGCATGCGTGTCCTCTCGGTCAGCTCGCAGGGGCGGTTACGTGGCAACGGGCAGCGTGTCGAGGCCGGGCCTCGACGAGCTGTGGAGTCGTCTGGGAGCAGATTTCGATCGCCAGGGGGCAGCGCGCGCGGAAGCGGCACCCCTCGCTCGGGTCGACGGCGGCCGAGGTGTCTCCCTTCCGGAGATCGATCTCCTGGGCATCGGTCTTCGTCGCCGGATCCGGCACGGCGTCGAGCAGCAGGCGCGTGTAGGGATGGAGCGGTTCCGACAGAACGTCCTCGATCGGCCCGCGCTCGACGATCTGCCCCGCGTACATGACAAGGATGTCGTCGGCGACGTAGCGCGCGCTCGCGAGGTCGTGCGTCACGTAGAGGAACGCGATGCCGTGCTCCTCCTTGAGCCTGGCCATCAGGTTCAGGATCCCGATGCGGATCGAGACGTCGAGCATGCTGATCGGCTCGTCCGCGAGGATCACCTTCGGCTCGACGGCGAGCGCGCGTGCGATCGAGACCCGCTGGCGCTGTCCACCCGAGAGCTCGTGCGGGTATTTGGCGGCGACGTCCTCCGGCGGCACAAGGCCGACCGTGCGCAGCAGCTCGTGCACGCGCTGCTCGACCTGGTTCGACGGGACGACGCGGTGGATGCGCAACGGGCGCTCGACGTGGTGCCGAACCGTCTTCACCGGGTTGAGCGAGCCGAACGGGTCCTGGAAGATGATCTGCACCTGCGAGCGGTAGCGCAGGACGTCGCGTCGCCTGCGGACGTGCGAGACGTCGCTGCCCTCGAAGAGGACCGCGCCCGAGGACGGCTCGTCGAGGTGCGCGAGCAGGCGGGCGACGGTGCTTTTCCCGCTGCCGCTCTCGCCGACGAGCGCCGTGATCGTGCCCGGGCGGAGCTCGAACGTCACGTCGTCGACCGCGTGGACGTGCGCACGCCGGACGGCGCTGCCGATCGGGAAGTGCTTCGTCAGGCTTTGCACCTCGAGCGGAGCCGCCGCGGTCACTCCGCTCCCTCCGCGACGAGATGGCACGCAACCTCGTGGCCCTGCTCGATCACGCGGAGCGTGGGACGCTCGGTCGTCTGGCGCCGGTAGAGATCCGCCTGCTCCGGGAGGCAGTGCGGGCAGCGCGGATGGAATCGGCAACCCGTCGGTGGGTCGCGCAGGTCGGGCGGCGACCCCGGGATCCCGGTCAGCGGCGTCAGCGGGCCGCTCAGCGGTGGGAAGGACCTGAGCAGGCCCTGCGTGTACGGGTGCTGCGGATTCTCTGCGAGTCGCGCGGCGGGTGCCGTCTCGACGATCTCGCCCGCATACATGATCGCGATCCGGTCTGCGAACTCGAGCAGAAGCGACAGGTCGTGCGTGATGAAGAGCACCGCGAAGCCGAAGTCGCGCTTGAGCGCCTCGACCTGCTGCAGGATCTCGCGCTGCACGACGACGTCGAGGGCGGTGGTCGGCTCGTCGAGGATGATCAGCTCGGGCTCGAGCGAGAGCGCCATCGCGATCACGACCCGCTGGCGCATGCCGCCCGAGAGCTGGTGCGGATACGAGCTGACGCGCCGGTGGTCGATGCCGACAAGCTCGAGCAGCTCGCCTGCGCGGGCGAGCGCGCGCTTGCGGTTGATCTTCTCGTGCGCGCGCATCGCGTCCACGAACTGGTCGCCGACGCGCATCACGGGGTTGAGCGCGTTCATCGCGCTCTGCAGGACCATGGACACGTTCCGCCAGCGGTAGCGGCGGAGGTCGTCTGTGCTCTTGCCGAGGATGTCCTCGCCCTCGAAGAGGATGCTTCCGGCCGCGATCCGGGCCGGTGGCCTGAGGATCTGCAGGACCGCGTTTGCGATCGTCGTCTTTCCGCAGCCGGACTCCCCGGCGAGACCGAGCACCTCGCCCTCCTGGAGCGCGAGGTCGACGCCGTCCACCGCACGGGCCGGCCGCGGCCCGAAGCCGTACTCGACCGCGAGCCCGCGCAGCTCGAGGAGGCCGGTCTTCCGGCGGCTCCCGGAAGGCTGTTCGACGAGGATCGTCACGAGACGCCCTCCTCGCGGGTCGCGAGCCGGCCGCCGAAGAGCATGCGCAACCGGCTGCGGTGCGGCTTGTGCTCCGAGCGCAGGCGCGGGTTCGTGAACTCGTCGATCCCGGCCAGGAGCAGCACGAGGCCGAGCACCGTGAACGCAAGTGCGGCACCGGGGAAGAAGAACGGCCACCACTCGCCCTGGAGCACGGTCGAGTTCGTCTGCGCCCAGTAGAGGGTCACGCCCCAGCTCGTCTTCGACACGTCGGCGAGGCCGAGGAACTCGAGCCCCGCGTCGACGAGGAGCGCGATGTAGAAGACGAGGACGAACGCGGCGGCGATCCGGCTGATCATGTTCGGGACCAGTTCGCCGAAGACGATTCGCGCCGTCGACTCCCCCGAGGCTCTCGCCGCGTCGACGAAGTCGCGGCTCTTCAACGACAGCGCCTGCGCCCGCAGGATCCTCGCCTCGAATGCCCAGAGCACGAGGGCGAGGACGACGATCATTGTCGTCATGCCGTGGTCCTGCACGTACCCGGACATGACCACGAGCAGCGGAATCGGCGGGATGACGAGAAAGATGTTGATCAGGACGTTCACGACGTCGTCGACGAGACCGCCCAGGAGCGCGGCGGTGATCCCGAGCACCGCGGCGGTGCTCGTCGCGAGCGCAGCTGCGAAGAATCCGAGCAGCAGCGAGCGCCGGGCGCCGATCACGACCTGCGAGAAGATGTCGCTGCCCTGATCGGTCGTCCCGAACAGGTGGTTCCACGAGGGCGCCTGGCGGGCCGCGAGCAGGCTGAAGCCGTTCGGGTCCGCGACCGAGATCCAGGGTGCGATGACCGCGACGACGACCACGAGCCCGACCATCGCGAGCCCGAGCCGCGACTTCGTGTTCGAGAGCAGAAGCGCCAGCCAGCCCGGGACGTGGAAGCCCCGGCGGATGCGCCGCGGAGCCTCGAGCGAGAGGTCGAGCGCGGGGTCGAGTGTGGGGTCGAGCTGCGACATCAGCCGGTCCGCAGGCGCGGGTCGAGGATCAGGTTGAGGACGTCCATCAGCAGGTTCGCGACGATCACGCACACGGAGAGCACGACGAGGAGCGCCTGCGCGAGGGCGTAGTCGTTTCCGAGCACGGCCTGCTGGAGCGTCAGGCCCGCGCCGGGGTAGCTGAAGATGTACTCGATGAAGACGAGCCCGCCGACGGCGCTCGCGAAGAGCGCTGCGAACCCGTTGAGCGGCGGGAGGATCGCGTTCCGGCCGGCGTACCACGTCATGACACGGCGGTCAGACAACCCCTTCGCGTGCGCCATGGTCACGTAGTCCTCGCCGATCGTGTTGATCATCACGGTGCGCATGTTCAGCATCCATCCGCCCGTGTACGCGGCGAGGATGACGAGGATCGGCAGCTGCGCGTGGCGGAACGCGCTGGACAGGAACTCCCAGTTGAAGCCGGGACTGAGGCCGTTGTCGTAGGCGTGCTGGATCGGGAACCAGCCCGCCTTCAGCCCGAGGAAGTAGAGCCCGAGCAGCGCCGTGAAGAACGCGGGAAACGCGCTGAGAGCCATGAAGGTCGGGACGAGGATGTTGTCCACGGCCCCGCCGCGGCGCCACGCGGCGAACATCCCGATTCCCGTCCCGATCAGGAACGAGAGGAAGAACGCGACCCCGACGAGGAAGATCGAGTACGGGAGCGTCTGCCCGATGACCTGTGACACCGGCGCGGGGTAGTGGGATGTGGACACGCCGAAATCGAGGTGCACGATGCGGCTCAGGTACGTGATGTAGTCCTGCCAGATCGAGTTGTTGCCGCCGCCGACGAGCGCCTCGTAGGTCTTGACGATCCCGGGGTTCGCCGCGAGCTGGGCCGGAGTCAGGTGCTGCAGGATCCCGTCGATCGGGCTCCCCGGCATCATGCGGGGGAGCAGGAAGTTGATCGTCAGCGCGACCCACAGCGCAAAGACGTAGAAGACGAGCCGTCGGGCGAACCAGCGCATGTTCGGACCTCGGAGGGTAATCGGCGGACGGTCGAGAGGGACCGCCCGCCGTTACCCGTCGCTTACGTGGCCCTCACGGGCCGACCTTGCCACCCGGGCAGATCCGGGTGAAGGACAGGATGTTGTCGGGGAAGGTCGTGAAGATCGGGTCGCCGAAGAAGTTCTTCGCGTTCCCGAAGCAGTGGAAGTACCGGGTGCTGTACGTCGACCAGCGCGGCCCGATGAAGAGAGGCACGATCGGCAGGTCGTCGAGGAAGATCCCTTGCAGCTGTGTGGCGTACTGATGCTGCTTCGCCGTGTTCAGCGTGCCCTTCCACTTGTTGAGCAGCTTCGTGGCCTTCGGGTCGGCGAAGTGAATCCAGTTGCCGGTCGTCTCGCCGCTCTCCCCCGAGGGGACGTACGCGTTCTGGGACAGGTTCGAGTAGAAGAACCCGTACGGCGAGCCCTGCGACGCGACCTGCCAGAGGAGCGTCGGGAACTTCGTCGCGTATGCACCCAGTCCGACCAGCCGGCGATCACGTGGATGTCGAGGTGAACCGCGTCGCCGTGCGGGTCGTAGAGCCTGCTGCCGTGATACGTGAAGCCGGCGCCGGTCAGGATCGTCTTGGCTGCGTTGGGGCTGTAGGCGGACATGGTCTTGGCACGCGCCTTGACCTTTTTGTCCGTCACCCAGTTCGGGAAGAGCCCGTTGAGCCCGATCGCGTCGGTCGGCGGCGCGTAGCCGTACTCGCCGAGCTTCGACACCGTCTTGCGGTCGATCGCGCGGCTGAGCGCCTTGCGGAACGCCGGCATGCTGTACGGGTACTTCGTCGTGTCGCTCATGAGCGAGATCGGATAGGCCGTCGTCGCGTAGAACGAGTGGAAGTGCTTCTTGTCCTTGGCGATGTAGGCCTTCTCGACGTTCGGCACGAAGTTGTGCGTCCAGTCGACCTGTCCGCTCTGGATGAGCGCGAGCGCCGCGTCGTTCGAGGACGCTTGCACGTATTCGAGGCACGGGACCTTCGGCATGCCCTTCTGCCAGTAGTGCGCGTTCTTGTTGAGCACGTAGTCCTGCGAGGTGAAGTGCGAGATCACGCTGAACGGGCCTGAGCCCACCGGCCTCGTGTTGTTGAAGGTCGCGACCTTGTTGATCTTCGACCAGATGTGCCGCGGCACGATGAACTGCCGGTTCATCGTGACGGCGATGAACTGCGAGTCGGGCGCCTTGAGCTTGATGACGACCTTGTACCGCCCTCTCGCCTTGACCGAGTTGATCTCGTTGCCTGCTCCGGTCAGGCCGACGCGGTCCATGAGCTTGTCCTGGCGTCCGGCCAGGAAGCTGTAGACGACGTCGGACGAGGTGAGCTTCTGGCCGTCCGACCACTTCGCATTCCGGGCGAGGTTCAGAGTGAGCGTCTTGTTGCCGTTGCTCCACTTCCAGCTTCGGGCGAGCCACGGAACGGGCTTGAGGCCACCTTCGGCCGTGACGATCAGGGGCTCGTAGAACGCCCCCTGGACGAACGAGCCGCTTGGAAGGCCGGTCGCCGTGTAGGGGTTGAAGTTCTTGATGAACGTGGGGTCGCCGGAGCCCGTCATGACGAGGCACTTGTGCCCCGCCGCGAACTTGATCGGGCTGTTCGTGGCCGCCGGCGTCGATGCGCTGAGAGCGGCCGCTAACGCGACGCAGCCCGCAGCGATGGCGACGGCGATCAAGCGAGACGACGGAATCTTGCGTCGCATCGGGTGTCCTTTCTCGCCCAGGGTGGGCAGTAGACCAGTTGTTTCCGAAAACGTTTCCGGAAGCGTTAACAGGTCTATTACCGCAAAGTCAAGCGCTTTCTCGCAAAATGCTGGGTAATTGGGTGAGTATCGTTCCGGAACGTTCCGGAACCTGCTTCAATGCGCGGGATGGCGCAGGGTACCTCCCAACGCACGACCATTCGCCAGATCGCCGACCAGGCGGGCGTCTCCATCGCGACGGTCTCGCGTGTGCTCAACGGCCGCGGCGACGTCTCGGACGAGACGCGGGACAACGTCACCCGGGTCATCCGCGAGAACGGCTACACCGCCAACCGCAGCGCCCGGGGCCTCTCCGCCGGACGAACCGGCTTCGTGGGCGTCGTCGTCCCGCTCGTCTTTCCCGCGTACTTCTCCGGGATCCTGGACGGCGCCGCCGAGGCACTGTTCGAGCGCGACCTCCAGATCGTGCTCTCGCCGACCAGGCAGGAGCACGACCGCGAGGTGTCGGTGCTCGATCGCCTGCACGGCGTGACCGACGGCTCCCTGATCATCCTCCCCGCGGAGTCGAGCGAGGAGCTCGAGCGCCACCTGGACAACGGCTTTCGGTTCGTGGTCGTCGACCCGTTGATGCGGCTCGACGAACGGATTCCCTCCGTGTCCGCCGCGAACATCTCCGGCGCAGACCAGGCAATGCGTCATCTGCTCGATCTCGGACACCGCCGCATCGCGCAAATCGCGGGCCCCAGCGGGTGGCTCGCGACCGAAGATCGCCGCCGCGGGTACCGGGCAGCGCTTGCGTCAGCCGGCATCCTCCCCGACCCCACGCTCGAGGTCGAATCGATCCCAGAGATCGACCCCGGGCGAGATGCCGCCGCTTCGCTCCTCGCGCTGCCCGACCCGCCGACGGCGATTTTCGCGTTCAACGACGACAGCGCGATCGGCGCGATCCAGGCCGCCCGCGAACGCGGCCTCCGCGTCCCCGAGGATCTGTCGGTCGTCGGCTTCGACGACGTCGAGCACGCGACGATCGTGTCGCCTGCGCTGACCACCGTCCGCCAGCCCCTGGCCGAGATGGGGCGCACCGCGGTCAGCATTCTGAGCCGGCTCCTCGAAGGGCAGAGTTTCGAGACGCTCCACGTCGAGCTCGCGACGCGCCTCGTGGTGCGGGACTCGACCGCCCCGCCGAAGCGCGCCTGAACCGATGACCCAGAGCTTCGGGTGCCGCCGCTGCTACGGCGAGGATGCCGAGGCTGTCTGGGTGTACTACGAGGAGGGGCTCGCCGTGGAGCAAGAGCTCGTGGGCGACTCGCACTTCCTGGTCCAGCTGCGCCGGTGCGCCGAGTGCGGGCAGCAGTTCGTCTGGATCTTCGGCGAGGCGGTCGACTGGCAGCGCGGCGAGGATGCCCAGCGCCGGGAGATCGTCCCGATCAGCGCAGCCGAAACGGAGGCGCTCTCGAACCTGGAGATCACATCGATGGCGGCCCTCGGTGACGGCCGGCGCCACCTCGTGACGGATTGGCCGACGGCCGCGTCCAGGCCCGCGATCGAGTGGGCGACGGGCGAGCTTCGGCTGCCACGAGGACCTCACTCGTAAGGTCGGACGGTTACTACCTCAGCAAGAGCTGGCCCCGCAACAGAGTCCGTTAGCCTTGGGAAGCTCCTCGCCTCGCGCGCGCGTTGCGCGCGTTGGTGGGTTGCGGGCTTCCGGCCGGAATCGAAAGTGCGAGGC
>VAXT01000102.1 GCA_005883245.1 Actinomycetota bacterium
TTCGACGACACGGCCGAGAGAAACGGAACTGTCCCACGACGGGAGGAATCCATCCCCATGAAACTGCGCATCCTCGCCCTCGCTGCCGCGACTGCCCTCATCCCGGCATCGGTCGCGCTCGCGAAGGGCAAGCCGAGCCCGACGGGCGACAACTGTCGTCCCAAGGTCTCATTCATCCTCAAGGGCACGTTCACGTCACTCGGCACTGACTCGTTCCAGATGAACGTCACGCATGCGAACCGGCACGGCCGCGCGTTCCTCGGCGACCGCGAGATCAAGTTCAACGACTCGACGCGGTTCCGGCGCATGGGCCACGCGACGCCCGCCGATCTGGTTCAGGGCGATCACCTCAAGGTGCAGGTCCGCGGCTGCAAGCACGCCGATCCGGCGACGATGGAGCTGCTCGCGAAGCGCGTCGTCGCGCACCCGGCGCCCACGAGCTAGACGACCTTCATCAGCCACAATCCCGAGGAGGTCCCGGAATAACCGGGGCCTCTTCGGCGTTCTCTATTTCGGAAGGCGAAGAGGTTCCGCTGCCGGTAGCGCTTGCACGAGCACCGGCCCTTTCGCTATTCTGCTCGGTTCCGGTCGTAGATCCGCGCACCCGCACGCCGTAATTCAAGGGAGGCTCCACACTTGAGCAGTACGACTACTGCTGCGCCAGACGCGCGCAAGAGTTTTTCACGCCTGAAGCACGTCCTCGAACTACCGAATCTCATCGACATCCAGAAGGCTTCCTTCAAGTGGTTCCTGGAGGAAGGCCTTCGCGAGACGATCGACGACATCTCGCCGATCGAGGACTACACGGGCACGCTCGCCATCGAGTTCGGCGAGTACGAGTTCGGGGATCCCCCCGTCTCGATCCAGGAATGCCGTGAGAAGGACCTGACGTACCAGGCCCCGCTCTCGATGCTGGTCCGCTTCGTCAACAAGGAGACGGGCGAGATCCGCGAGCAGCGGGTGTTCATGGGCGACTTCCCGATGATGACCGAGTTCGGCACGTTCATCATCAACGGGACCGAACGCGTGATCGTCACGCAGCTCGTCCGCAGCCCGGGCGCCTACCTGATGGAGCCCAAGGACGCTGCGAAGCAGGTCTTCACGGCGAACCTGATGCCGAGCCGCGGCTCGTGGCTCGAGCTCGAGATCGACAAGAAGGGCGTCGTCTATGCCCGCATCGACCGGAAGCGCAAGCTCCCGATCACGACGCTGCTCCGCGCGCTGCCCGACGAGGATCCGACGACCGGGTTCCAGCTCGACACGAGCTCGAACGAGGCGATCCTCGAGCTGTTCGGAAACTCGATCTACATCGTGAACACGATCGAGAAGGACCCGGCCACGCGCGAGGACGAGGCGCTGATCGAGGTCTTCAAGAAGCAGCGCCCGGGCGAGCCGCCGACGGTCGAGAACGCGCGCAACCTGCTGAACTCGCTCTTCTTCGACCCCAAGCGCTACGACCTGACGAAGGTCGGCCGCTACAAGCTGAACCAGCGCCTCGGCGTCGACGTGCCCGAGGGCACGCGCGTGCTCACGACCCAGGACATCCTCGCGCTCGTCCAGAAGCTCGTCGAGCTGCCTTCGCAGCTGGGCGTTCCCGAGGACTCGAAGGACTATGCGGCCGAGGCGATCACGCTGTCGCGTGACCCGATCCGCGGCGAGCTCGACGAGTACGAGCACTTCGGCAACCGCCGGCTGCGGACCGTCGGCGAGTTGATCCAGGAGGCGTTCCGCGTCGGCCTGTACCGGATGGAGCGCGTCGTGCGCGAGCGGATGACCACGGAGGACGTGGACACGATCACTCCGCAGACGATCATCAACATCCGCCCGGTGGTGGCCGCGCTGAAGGAGTTCTTCGGCTCGTCGCAGCTGTCGCAGTTCATGGACCAGACGAACTCGCTCGCCGGGCTCACTCACCGGCGCCGCCTCTCCGCGCTCGGCGCGGGCGGCCTGACCCGCGAGCGCGCGCCGATCGAGGTGCGCGACGTGCACCCGACGCACTACGGGCGCATGTGCCCGATCGAGACCCCGGAAGGCCCGAACATCGGCCTCATCGGCTCGCTCGCCTCGATGGCGACGGTCTCGGAGTTCGGCTTCATCCAGACGCCGTACCGTGTCGTCAAGGCCGGCAAGGTGACGGACGAGATCGTCTACCTCGACGCCGCCGAGGAGGCCCAGTACACGATCGCGCAGGCGTCCGAGCGCGTCGACGACAAGACCGGCCGGTTCCTCCACGACCAGGTCCTCTGCCGCTCGAAGGAGGGCGAGGCGGTCACCGCCGACCCGAAGGACATTCAGTACATGGACGTCGCTCCGGCGCAGATCGTCTCCGTTGGGACCGCGCTGATCCCGTTCCTCGAGCACAACGACGCGAACCGCGCGCTGATGGGCGCGAACATGCAGCGGCAGGCAGTGCCGCTGATGATCACGCAGGCGCCGTTCGTCGGCACGGGCCTCGAGTACCGGGCCGCCGTCGATACCGGTGACGTCGTCCTCGCGCGCGAGAACGGCCAGGTTGTCGACGTCGACGCCGAGAAGATCGTGCTCGAGACGAAGGACGGCCGGGACACCTACGACCTGACGAAGTTCATGCGCTCGAACCAGGGCACGCTGATCCATCAGAAGCCCGTGGTCGAGCTCGGCGACCGTGTGAAGACGGACGAGGTGCTGGCCGACGGCTCCTCCACCTCGAGCGGCGAGCTCGCGCTCGGTGCGAACCTGCTCGTCGCGTTCATGCCCTTCGAGGGCTATAACTTCGAGGACGCGATCGTCATCTCCGAGCGGCTCGTCAAGGACGACGTCCTCTCGTCCATCCACATCCACGAGTACGAGATCGACGCCCGCACGACGAAGCTCGGCGACGAGGAGATCACGCGGGACATCCCGAACCGCTCCGAGGACTCGCTCAAGGACCTCGACGAGCGCGGCATCGTCCGCATCGGCGCCGAGGTCGGCTCGGGCGACCTGCTGGTCGGCAAGGTGACGCCTAAGGGCGAGACCGAGCTGACGGCCGAGGAGAAGCTGATCCGCGCGATCTTCAAGGAGAAGGCGCGCGAGGTCCGCGATACGTCGCTCAAGGTCCCGCACGGCGAGGGCGGCAAGGTGATCGACGTCAAGACGTTCTCGCGCGACGGCGGCGACGACCTGTCGCCCGGCGTGAACGAGCTCGTCCGCGTCTACGTCGCGAAGAAGCGCAAGATCGCCGAGGGCGACAAGCTCGCGGGACGCCACGGCAACAAGGGCGTGATCGCGAAGATCGTGCCCGAGGAGGACATGCCGTTCCTCGAGGACGGCCGGCCCGTGGACGTGATCCTCAACCCGCTCGGCGTGCCGAGCCGGATGAACATCGGCCAGATCCTCGAGACCCATCTGGGCTGGGCGGCCGCGCACGGCGTCTTCTCCGAGAACGGCGACTCGAACGGCGAGCCGACCCCGGTCGCGACCCCCGTCTTCGACGGAGCGAGCGAGGAGGACGTCGACGAGGCGCTCCTCGAATGGGTGCGGCGCAACCCCGACTCGCCGATCACGTTCCTCGTCGACGAGAAGCGGCCGCCGGGGCGCAAGACGTCTGGCAAGGTCCGCCTCTTCAACGGCAAGAGCGGCGAGCCGTACAACCAGAAGATCACCGTCGGCTTCATGTACATCCTGAAGCTGCTCCACCTCGTCGACGACAAGATCCACGCGCGCTCGACCGGCCCGTACTCGCTCGTCACCCAGCAGCCGCTGGGCGGTAAGGCGCAGTTCGGAGGCCAGCGCTTCGGCGAGATGGAGGTATGGGCGCTCGAGGCCTACGGCGCCGCTTACACCCTCCAGGAGATGCTCACGATCAAGTCCGACGACACGGTCGGGCGAGTGAAGGCCTACGAGGCGATCGTCAAGGGCGAGAACATCGCCGAGCCGTCCATCCCGGAGTCCTTCAAGGTGCTCCTGAAGGAGATGCAGTCGCTCGCGCTCGACGTGGACGTCCTTTCCGAGGAGGGCGCGGAGGTCGAGGTGCGCGAGGAGGACGACGAGCTCCTGCGGGCCGCCGAGGAGCTCGGCATCGACCTCTCACCGGGCTCGCTGCGCGCCGCGGCCAGGCCGGCGGACGCCCAGGAGACCGAAGAGGGCCAGGAGCGTGTCGACCAGGACGGGGAGCTTGCCCTTCCGGCTGACGAGACGCTGACCGACCTGGCCGAGGTCGAGGTACCGGAAGAGGCAACCGCAGAAACAACGGAAGAGAGCTAGCTAGCGCTCGAAGGATGACTGAGGAGCAGCGACCCACAAGAACTAGAGCAGCGGAAGGGAAACACCTTGATTGACATCAACGATTTCGACGCGATCCGCATCGGTCTCGCGTCGTCGAAGCAGATTCGCGACTGGTCGTCCGGCGAGGTGACGAAGCCCGAGACGATCAACTACCGCACGCTCAAGCCCGAGCGTGACGGTCTCTTCTGCGAGCGCATCTTCGGTCCGACGAAGGACTGGGAGTGCTACTGCGGCAAGTACAAGCGAGTCCGCTACAAGGGCATCATCTGCGAGCGCTGCGGCGTCGAGGTGACGCGCCAGAAGGTGCGCCGCGAGCGCATGGGGCACATCGACCTCGCCGCGCCGGTCTCGCACATCTGGTTCTTCAAGGGCGTGCCGAGCCGCATCGGCTACCTGCTCGACATCGCGCCGCGCGAGCTCGAGAAGGTCCTCTACTTCGCCGCCTCGATCGTGACCACGGTCGATGTCGCCAAGCGCAAGAAGGACCTGAACGATCTCGAGAGCAAGGTCGAGGCCGAGAAGGAGCAGATCGACGTCGACCGCGACGAGGCGCTCGCCGCGCTCGAGGACCGGCTCAAGCGGCGCCGCAACTACTTCACGAAGGGCACCGAGCGGAACTTCGACGAGGACGACGAGTTCTGGACCCGCGGCCTGTCCAACTGGGCCGAGGAGCAGGGCATCCCGCCGCTCGAGGAGGCGCGCGAGCTTGTCTCGAAGCTCTTCCTCGACGTCGCCAGCAAGATCACGACCGAAGACTCGAAGAAGATCCGCGAGCTCGTCCGCACGGCGGCGATCCGCGACGACCGCCGGCTGACGCCGAAGGAGCTGGAGTCGGTCGCGACCGCGGCGATCCAGATCCGCGAGGCGCTCAAGGGCCTCTACAAGGGCCTCGCGAAGGCGACCGGCTCGAAGAAGGGCGCCGTCACGAAGCACATCAACCGCGTGCTCGACGGCCTGCTCGTCAAGAAGGCGCAGATCCACGAGGACGACCAGGAGCTCGTGGCCGGAATCGACGAGAAGCTCGTCGAGAAGGCGCGTGACCTCGGCAAGGGCCTGCTCCGCGAGGTGCTGGACACGGCCGAGCCAGGCGCGAGCGCGGACGAGATCCGCGAGCTGACGAACGACCTCTGCCTGCGCACGGACGGGAAGATCCAGAAGGAGGATCTCGACGCGATCGTCCAGTGGTCGCTGAAGGTGCGCGAGATGTACCTCGACATCGACTCGCGGCGCAAGGATGCCCACGAGGCGGCCGAGGACTCGAAGCAGCGGCTCGCCGACACATGGCAGCTCTTCAAGGAGCTCGAGCCGAAGCAGATCATCGGCGACGAGCAGCTGTTCCGTGAGTTGAAGGACCGCTTCGGCTCGCCGTACGGCTTCGACGTCTACTTCACGGGCGGCATGGGCGCAGAGGCGATCCGCGACCTGCTCCGCGACCTGGACCTCGACGCCGAGGCGGCCTCGCTCCGCGAGACGATCAAGACCTCGAAGGGCCAGAAGCAGCAGCGCGCGATCAAGCGGCTGAAGGTCGTCAACGCCTTCATCAAGTCGGAGAACAAGCCGGAGTGGATGGTGCTCGAGGCGGTCCCGGTCATTCCGCCGGAGCTGCGCCCGATGGTGCAGCTGGACGGCGGCCGGTTCGCCACGAGCGACCTGAACGACCTCTACCGGCGCGTGATCAACCGGAACAACCGCCTCAAGCGGCTGCTCGACCTGGGCGCACCCGAGATCATCGTCAACAACGAGAAGCGGATGCTCCAGGAGGCCGTGGACGCGCTGTTCGACAACGGGCGCCGCGGCCGCGCCGTGACCGGACCGGGCAACCGCCCGCTGAAGTCGCTCTCGGACATGCTCAAGGGCAAGCAGGGCCGCTTCCGGCAGAACCTGCTCGGGAAGCGCGTCGACTATTCGGGCCGCTCGGTAATCGTCGCCGGGCCGTACCTGAAGCTCCATCAGTGCGGCCTGCCGAAGATCATGGCGCTCGAGCTGTTCAAGCCGTTCATCATGAGCCGGCTCGTCGACCGCAAGAGCGTGCAGAACATCAAGGCGGCGAAGAAGTACGTCGACTCGATGACGCCCGAGGTCTGGGACGTGCTCGAGGAGGTCATCGCCGAGCATCCGGTGCTGCTGAACCGAGCGCCGACGCTCCATCGACTCGGCATCCAGGCCTTCGAGCCCGTGCTCGTCGAGGGCAAGGCGATCCAGGTGCACCCGCTCGTCTGTCACGCGTTCAACGCGGACTTCGACGGCGACCAGATGGCCGTCCACCTCCCGCTCTCGGCCGAGGCCCAGGCGGAGGCGCGGCTGCTGATGCTGAGCTCGAACAACATCCTCTCGCCCGCCAACGGGCGCCCGCTGGCGACGCCCGGCCAGGACATGGTGCTCGGGGGCTACTACCTCACGTACTGCGAGCAAGACCTGTCGAAGACGACCGTGGACAAGCTGAAGCCGCGGCCGCCGCGCTTCCAGAACGAGGAGGAGGTCGAGCTCGCGGTCGAGGCGAAGCAGGTCGGGCTCCAGGCGCCGATCGAGTACCGCTGGCGCGACGAGCTGGTCCTGACCACGCCGGGGCGCGTCATCTTCAACGCCGAGGTCGAGCGCTCCTTGCAGGAGGCGTTCGAGGAGGGCGAGGAGTTCGAGCCGCCCGAGTTCGTCAACCAGACGCTCGCCAAGCGCGAGACCGACGACCTGATCAGCGACCTCGCGAACCGCTACGGCGCGCACGTGATCGCCGGCGTCCTCGACAAGATCAAGGCGCTCGGCTTCAAGTATGCGACCGAGGGCGGGATCACGATCTCGAAGAACGACATCATCGTCCCCCAGAACAAACAGGAGATCCTCGCGCGCTACGAGGAGCGGGTCGAGAAGGTCGAGGATCAGTACCAGCGCGGCCTCATCACCGAGGAAGAGCGCCACGAGCAGATCGTCAATATCTGGACGGAGGCGACCGACGAGGTGGCCGACGCGATGGAGAAGACGCTCTACACGCTCAACCCGATTTACATGATGGCCAACTCGGGAGCGCGTGGATCGTTCAAGCAGATCCGCCAGCTCGCCGGCATGCGCGGCCTGATGGCGAATCCGAAGGGCGAGATCATCGAGCGCCCGATCCAGGCCAACTTCATGGAGGGCCTGTCGGTGCTCGAGTACTTCATCTCCACCCACGGCGCCCGCAAGGGCCTCGCCGACACGGCGCTCCGCACGGCCGACTCGGGCTATCTGACGCGTCGTCTCGTCGACGTCGCTCAGGACGTCATCATCCGTGACGAGAACTGCAAGACGAGGGACTTCATCGAGCTTCCGGTTCTCTCCCCGGACGGCCTGAACAAGAGCGCGCTCGGCCGGATGCTGGGCGAAGACCTGATGAAGCCGCTCTCGAGCGGCAAGCCCGGCAAGACGAAGCTCGCCTCGAGGGGCGACATCCTCACCGCGCCGCTGCTCCAGGAGATCGCCGACGAGCTCGGCGACCAGGCGGCCGAGACGACGCTTCCGGTGCGCTCGGTGCTCAAGTGCCGCAGCGACTACGGCGTATGCCGTGACTGCTACGGGATCTTCCTCGCCACCGGGGAGATGGCCGACATCGGCGACGCGGTCGGGATCATCGCCGCGCAGTCGATCGGCGAGCCCGGGACGCAGCTCACGATGCGCACTTTCCACACCGGCGGAGTCGCCGGCGCCGACATCACGCACGGCCTCCCGCGCGTTGTCGAGATCTTCGAGGCGCGGAACCCGAAGGGGGCGGCGAAGCTCGCCGAGGTATCCGGCCTAGTCGACCTCGAGCAGACCGACCGCGGCGTGAAGGTCACGATCGTCCCCGACGAGAAGGGCAAGGACGGCGAGGAGCTCGACGAGGTCAGCTACGCACTGCCCCGCCGGACCCGCCTGCTCGTCAAGAAGGGCGATCACGTCGAGCTGGGCGACCCGCTCCACGAGGGGTCGATCGCGCCCGCCGAGCTGCTGGCGCTCCACGCCCTGGCCGGCAAGGGCTCGACTCCGACCGAGCTCTACCTCGTCTCCGAGGTGCTACGGGTGTACCGCTCACAGGGCGTCGAGATCCACGACAAGCACATCGAGCTGATCGTTCGGCAGATGCTCAAGAAGGTCCGCGTCGAGAACGCGGGCGACACGGAGCTCCTGCCCGGCCAGCTCGTGGACAAGGTCGTCCTCGAGAAGGAGAACGCGCGCGTCAAGAAGGAGAAGGGCGAGCAGGCGACCCACGAGCCGTTGATCCTCGGGATCACGAAGGCATCGCTGGCGACCGAGTCCTTCCTCTCGGCGGCGTCCTTCCAGGAGACGACCAAGGTGCTGACCGACGCCTCGATCGAGGGCAAGGTCGACCACCTGCTCGGCCTCAAGGAGAACGTGATCATCGGGAAGCTGATCCCGGCGGCGACCGGTCTCAAGAAGTACCGGAACGTCGAGATCGGCCCGTCCGAGAAGGTGCCGAAGGAGACCTACGAGCGGGCCACGCTGCTGCGCGCGCTCGAGGAGATCGGCTCCGGCGACGGCGAGGGCCTCTCGCTGCAGGAGCTCGGCCTCGACTTCGGCGGCGAGCCGACGAACGGCGGGGACAGAGCGGAGGGCGAGCCGCGGGACTCGATCGAGGCCGAGGAAGTGCCCGAGATCGACTCTCCACTCGACAACGAGTAACGGACGCGAAATTCGATGACGGCGAGGGCGGCCAAACGGCCGCCTTTGTCGTCTAATAAGGCAAATGCGGGTACCCCGAGCAGCTGCTGCCCTGGCGACTCTCGCCCTCGTCGCGGTGTCCGCGAGCGCCGCCTCGCATGACGCGGTGCGCCAGAACGGGCGAATCCTCTTCGCATCAGGAGGCAGCGCGCGTCCTCAGACTCTCAGCCTGAACGTGCCCGAGCGACGGAGCGACGTCATCGACGGGCTCGAGAACGCTAGAGGCCTGGCGATCTCCCCCAACGGACGGTACGTCGCGTTCGTACGCAACCCGCTGACGAACAACCAGACGGTCTGGGTGGCTGAGGCGGACGGGTCGCATGCTCGAAAGCTTGGAGACGGCTGCGGGTCCGACGTGGTCGCCTCACGGCGACCGGATCGCTTTCGTGAGCGGTGAGAACGGCTGGTGCTTCGGAACCGCCGTCACGGTCGCCAATCGCGACGGGTCGGGAATCCACGTCATCTACTACGGGAGCCCGGGGAACCCCGAGTGGTCCTCGGACGGGAAGTGGATCGGGTTCATGCGTTCGGGACCCGGGTTCGAGGACCTCATGGCAATCCAACCGGACGGGTCCGGCGTACACGTCGTTGCGGCGAACGTCAACGGACTGAACGGGTACGACTGGTCGCCGGACGACAGTCGCCTCGTGTTCCTGAAGTTCGGCCCGTCCCAGGGAGGCGATTCCCATCCAGAGGTCTACACGGTCCCGATCGCCGGGGGAGAGCCGACGCAACTCACGAACGATTCCCGGCTTTACAAGACCGATCCGCACTGGTCGCCGAACGGTTCACGCATCGCCTACGCTGCCGAAGCACCCGACCGCCCGGGCGGTCAGGACGTGTTCGTCGTCGGCTCGAGGGCCGGTGGCCCCGCCCCGCGCGATCTCGGCGAGGGTGGGCTGCCGCGGTGGGCGCCGGACGGCCGTCTCGCCTCTCTCTCGACTCAGGGGATCGCGCTCACCAGGCCGGACGGCTCCGGGCGATCGCTGATCGTGCGCCTCGCAATCGGGGC
>VAXT01000223.1 GCA_005883245.1 Actinomycetota bacterium
TCCTCATCGACCCGAAGCGCATCGAGCTCAGCTACTACGAGCAGATCCCGCACCTACTGGCGCCGGTCGTCTCCAGCCCGAAGGAGGCGACGGCTGTTCTCGCCAACGTCATCGCCGAGATGGAGCGCCGGTACGAGCGCCTCAGCGGCGTCCGGGCCCGCAACCTGCCCGAGGCGAACCGCGCCTTCCGCGAGCGCGGCGAGCAACAGCTCCCGTACCTCCTCGTCGTGATCGACGAGCTCGCCGACCTGATGATGATCTCCCCACAGGCGGTCGAGGACGCGATCATCCGCCTCGCCCAGAAGTCGCGCGCCGTCGGCATCCACCTCGTGCTCGCGACGCAGCGCCCGTCGGTCGACGTGATCACCGGCATGATCAAGGCGAACGTCCCCTCGCGGATCGCGTTCGCCGTTTCCAGCCAGACGGACTCGCGCGTGATCATCGACCAGGGCGGGGCCGAGAGCCTCCTCGGACAGGGCGACATGCTCTTCAAGCCGCTCGGCACGTCGCGCCTCCAGCGCGTCCAGGGCGCCTACGTGGGCGAGGAGGAGATCGCGCTGATCGTCGAGCAGTGCCGCGCCCAGCGGGCGCAGGAGCTCGACCCGACGCTCCTCGAGGCCCCCGAGCCGCCGCCCGAGGATGCCGACGCCGACGAGGAGTTCGACCCCGACGAGGACCCACTGCTCGACCGCGCGATCGAGGTCGTCGTCCAGGCCCAGACCGCCTCGACGTCGCTCCTCCAGCGCCGTCTGCGGGTCGGCTACACGCGGGCCGGCCGCCTGATCGACATGCTGGAGCGCCGCGGCATCATCTCCGGCTACGAAGGCTCGAAGCCGAGGAGGGTCCTCGTCGATGAGGCGCAGCTCGATCGGGTCCCGAGCTAGCCGCTGGTCGGCGCTCGGCGAACCGTTTACCATCGCTCTCCCAAGACCATCACGGAGGGCCAAGGAGGAACTCTGGTGCGTAGCAAATGGACCTGGCCGCTCATTGCGGCTCTAGCACTCGTCGTCGCGCTCGGCGCGGCCAGCTGCGGCGGCGGAAACGACAACGAGAGCTCCAGCGGGAACACGACCAGCTCGAGCGCGAGCGATCACAGCGACGTGCTCGCAGCGCTTGTGAGCGACATCGGCAAGTTCAACGACCGGTCGTTCAACCAGTCCCAGCTCGAGGGCCTGAACCAGGCGAAGAGCGAGCTCGGCGTGCAGACGGACCCGAAGCAGTCGAACCAGGTGAGCGACTACATCCCGAACTTGACGAGCGCCGTCCGCAAGCACGCGGATATCGTCATCTCGGCGGGCTTCCTGCTCGCGGACGCGACGAACAAGATCGCGAACAAGTTCCCCGACACGCATTTCGCGATCACCGACTACTCGGTCAGCGTCCCGCCGTTCAAGAAGAACCCGAACGTCGAGGGCCTGACCTACGCGGCGAACGAGTCGGGCTGCCTCGTCGGCAACCTCGCCGCGAACATGGTCAAGAAGCAGGGCGGCAAGCAGGTGATCGGCGCGGTCGGCGGCATCAAGATCCCGCCGGTCGACATCTGGATCGCCGGCTACAAGTTCTGCGCGAAGCTGGCGAACCCGAAGATCAAGGTGCTGGTCGGCTACTCGCAGGACTTCGTCGCGGCCGACAAGTGCAAGACGGTCGCTCAGAACCAGATCTCCCAGGGCGCACAGGTGCTCTTCCAGGTCGCGGGCGGCTGCGGGCTCGGCACGCTGAGCGCCGCCGACGCGGCCGGCATCTGGGGCATCGGCGTCGACAAGGACCAGTACAACGACGCCAAGCGTGTCCTGACGAGCGGCGTCAAGCGGGTCGACACCGGTGTCTTCGACACCGTCAAGCAGGTTGCGGACGGGAAGTTCAAGGGCGGAACCGACCTCAACTTCGATCTCGCGAACGGCGGCATGGATGTCGGGAAGATCAACCCGGCCGTCCCGCAGGACCTGATCGACAAGATGAACAAGCTCAAGCAGGACATCATCGACGGGAAGGTGAAGCCACCGGCGAGCCTCGGGTAACGGCCAGCCTCCGCCTCGCGGCTCCCTAGAATCGCGCCAGTGAAGGCGGTCCCAGTCCTCGAGATGCGGGGAATCACGAAGCGGTTCCCCGGCATCGTCGCCAACGATCGCGTGAACTTCGACCTCAGACGGGGCGAGGTTCACGCGATCC
>VAXT01000008.1 GCA_005883245.1 Actinomycetota bacterium
AGCTGATCCAGGCCGTTCTCGCCTCGGCGAACGAGAACAAGCTGCGCGAGCTCCGCCATGCCCTCCACGGCTGGTCGCTCGAGCTGCTCGACGCGCGCGACTACCCGCCCGAGAGCGGCGCCACATACCTCGAGAACGCGCGGGCCAAAGCCGAGTTCGGACGCGCGCTCGCGCCCGATCGCTGGGTGCTGGGCGAGGATTCCGGGGTCGAGATCGCCGGGCTCAGCGGCGGCCCGGGCGTGCGCTCCGCTCGTTGGGCGGCGGGCCGGGAGGCAGAGCGGGCCCTCGAGGAGCTCGAAGGCGTGCAGGGCGAGGGCCGCCGGGCGCGGTACGTCTGCGAGCTCGTCGCGATCTCGCCGGGCGGAGAGGAGCATCGTGGCACGGGCGTCCTCGGGGGCCGGATCGCCGAGGAGCTGAGCGGCAGTGAGGGCTTCGGCTTCGACCCGGTATTCATTCCGGACGGAGAAACCCGAACCGTTGCCGAGCTCGGCAACGTCTGGAAGCGGGAGAACTCGCACCGGGCCCGCGCCGCCCGTGCGCTGCGAGCCTCGATAATGCCTTCGTGACCTCGATCAACATCTTCAGCGCCGAGAGCCCGGGAGGCAGGATCGACGTGAGCCAGGAAACGGGGTCGACCGAGACGCTCATGTTCATCTACGACCTCGCGCCTGGCCAGAGCTCCTCGCCGTATCACTACGAGTACGAGGAGGAGTGGCTCCTGGTCGTGGCCGGCACGATCGTCGTGCGCACACCCGACGGAGAGCGCACCCTGGAGCGTGGGGACATCGTCCGTTTCCCTGCCGGGCCGGCCGGAGCGCACAAGATCATGAACCGCAACGAGGAGCCTGCGAGGACGCTCCTGTTCTCGAGCGCGCGTGCTCCCGCCGTCTCCGTCTACCCGGACAGCGACACGATTGGCGTGTGGGCCGGCGACGAGACGAACGACCTGGTCTTCGAACGCGGCAGCGCCGTGCCGTGGGCCCACGGCGAAGAAGGCTGGAACAAGGCCACTTAGGCGAGGCCCGGGGCTTCTTCGAGCTCGACTGCTTCGTGACGGCCGCGGGAGTGCCACCAGTTGATCTCGGCGCCGAACACGATCACGTTCGCCATCAGGTAGAGCCACACGAGCAGGAGCGCCGGCGCACCGAACGCCTGGAGCGCGATCACGTTCTTCGAGAGCCGCAGGTAGAGCGGTAGCAGCTGGAAGCTCGTCTCGAGCGCGACCGTCGCCACGATCGCCCCGGGCAGCACTTCCTGGTAGGTGAGCTTCTCGTTCGTCAGCAGGTAGTAGACGGTGAACAGGAAGACGAAGACCGCGAGCGTCGAGATCAGCACCGAGCTCACGAACGCCACGTACGAGTTCCCGAAGAAGCCCCCGGCGAAGCGCGTCAGCACCTCGTAGCCGATGGAGCCGACGAGGAGGCCGACGAAGAGCGTGACGAGCGACCCGACGAGGAGCGTCACCGCGAGCAGCTTCCCGTGCAGGAACGAGCGGTTCGGCTTTCCGTAGACGATGTTGAACGCCGACTCGAGGACGCTGAAGAGCGAGAGCGAGGTCCAGCCGAGAAAGAGCGCGCCGATGACGCCGAGGGTGGCTGCGTTGTCCTGCACCGATCGAACGACGCGGAGGATGCTCTCGACGGAGCTCGTCGGGAACGCCTTGTTCAGCTCGGTCACGAGGTAGCTCGACTCGTCAGCCCGGCCGGCGAAGCCGAGGAGCGCGAGCGCGAGGAAGACGAGCGGGACGAACGAGAGGAGCGCGAAATAGGCGATCATCGCGGCCAGGTGCGTCCCTCGATCGGCGAAGAACTTGCTGAAGACCTCTCGCATCGTGCGGGAGGCTAGTCTCTTCGCCATGACGGAGCCTCACGCGGCGCTCGCCGAGCTGACCGAGATCTCGACGCAGATCGAGGCCGCAGTCCTCTTCGACGCCGACGGCAAGGTCGTCGCAGCGACGATTCCGGAGGCGCGTGCCGCACAGGTGGCGACGAGCGCGAAGGCGCTGCTCGAGCAGGCCGGCCAGATCGGCGGACAAGGCGAGCTGACCCAGCTCGAGGCCTCGACCGCCGAGGGGAGCCTGTTCGTTGTCAGGGATGGCTCGACGATGATCGCGGCGTCGACCTCGGCCGAGCCGACCGCCGGGCTCGTCTTCTACGATCTCAAGAGCGCCCTGCGCGCCGCCGCCAAACCGGCTGCGAAGCCGAAGCCGAAGGCGGCCGCGAAGCCGAAGCCGAAGCGCACGACCCCGCCCAAGCGCAATGCGAGCTCGTAAGCTCATCGCGCTCGGTTTCGCAGTCGGGTCGCTCCTCGGCATCGGCCTCTACGCGCGCCGCGGGAAGGCGAGTGAGCGACTCGACCTCTACTTCGCGGACGGCTCGCTCGTGTCGCTGCACAGCGACTCGCCTGAGGCGGCGCCGCTGCTCGTGCACGCGCGGGACGCGCTGCGGGCAGCCGCAACGTGAAGCGCGAGCACCTCGGAGCAGCGCTTCGCGAGCATGCCTATCTCGAGGGCGACTTCGTCCTCCGCTCGGGCCGGCGCTCGAGCTACTACCTCGACAAGTACCGCTTCGAGACCCGCCCGGACCTCCTGGCGGCCCTCGGCGAGCACATCGCGGCCGCGATCGCAGAGCACGAGCCCGACGCGGTGCGCATCGCCAGCCCCCAGGTCGGTGCGATCGCCCTGGCGGCGGCCGCGTCGCTCTCGTCCGGCCTGCCGTTCCTGATCGTCCGCGACCAGGCGAAGGAGTACGGGACCGCAAACCGGATCGAGGGCGTCTTCGAGCCCGGCGAGCGCGTGTGCCTCTTGGAGGATGTCATCACCTCCGCCGGGGCCGCGGTCGAGACCCTCGAGGTGCTCCGTGAAGCCGGTCTGGAGTGCCGGATCGCGGTCTGTGTCGTCGACCGCGAGGAGGGCGGAGCCGACGCTCTGGCCCGCCGCGGTGCTCGTCTGGTGCCGCTTTTTCGGGCAGGAGAGTTGCTGTCTGCGGAGAAAACCGCCGCAAAACCGCATGGTTGAGCCGAAACGGCTTGGCTGTTAGGGTCCGACAGCGCTAACCGGCAACGTCAGAGGGAGGATGCACGTGACAAAACAGGAGTTCGTCGACAGGGTCGCGGACAAGGCAGGGATCTCGAAGCGCGACGCTGCAGAAGCGGTGGACGCGTTCCTGGACTCGATCACCGACGTCCTGGGCTCGGGCGGCGAAGTGTCATTCACCGGATTCGGGAAGTTCACGACCCAGCGGCGCGCTGCGCGCCAGGGCGTCAACCCGAGGAATCCCTCGGAGCGAGTGCAGATCCCGGCCACCACCGTCCCCAAGTTCTCGGCCGGCAGCCAGCTCAAGCAGGCCGTGAAGAGCGGTGCGGGAATGGGCGGCATGTAGTCCTGCGGCACTATCGGAAGTTTCGAGAGGGGCCGCCGATGCGGCCCTTCTCTTTTCTTCCGGGCCGCTCGCTACTCTCACTCCGATGGTGCAGAACATCGAGGCGGGGCCAACGACGACCGTGAGGGCGTTCGGAGACCGGCTCGCCGAAGCCGTGGAGCGGAAGCGGAGCCAGCTCCTCGTCGGGCTCGACCCGATGCCCGAGCTCCTGCCGATCGAGCTCGCGGGCGAGGCGGGTCTCGGCCGCTCGCAGGCCGCGGACGCCTGCACGCGCTTCTGCTGCGGGGTGATCGACGCGGTCGCCGCGTACGCCGTCGGCGTGAAGCCGCAGCTCGCGTTCTTCGAGGCGCTCGGTGCTCCCGGGATGGCGGCGCTCGAGAAGGTGTGCTCCTACGCGCGGACGGCGGGCCTCATCGTCGTTGCGGACGCCAAGCGCGGGGACATCGGCTCGACGGCTCGCGCGTACGCGGCCGCGTACCTCGAGGCGCACGACGAGCAGCTCCCGCTCGCCGATGCGCTCACCGTCAACCCGTATCTCGGCCTCGACTCGCTCGAGCCGTTCCTGGCAGCGTGCCGGCGCGAGGGCGCGGGCATCTTCTGCCTCGTCAAGACGTCGAACGAGGGCGTCGCGGACATCCAGGACCTGGCGCTCTTGGACGGGAAACCGCTCTGGCAGCACGTGGCGCGCCTCGTCGCGGAGTGGGGCGAGGAGCTCGTCGGCGAGCACGGGCTGTCGAGCGTGGGGGCGGTCGTCGGCGCAACGCATCCACGGGCCGTCGGCGAGGCGCGGCGGTTGCTCCCGCGGGCCGTCTTGCTCCTACCCGGAGTCGGCGCTCAGGGTGCAGGGCCGGCCGATGTGGCCCGCGCGTTCACGAGCGGGCCGGCGAGCGCGCTGGTCGCGGCCTCGCGCTCGGTCATCTACGCATTCCGTTCGACGGACGACGACTGGCGCTCCGCGGCAGCCGCCGAGGCGGCGCGCCTGAAGAGCGAGGTCTGGGCGGCCTCGGGATGGTGAACTGGCGGACCGAGGCGAGACGGTACGCATTCCCGGTCGCCTTCCTCCTGCTCGTCACCGCGGCCGTGCTCGTCGTGCGCGGCGCGCTCTAACGGCTAGCCTTCCCGCCCGTGAAGCCCAGGCTGCTGGCCGTCTGCGCTGCCGCCCTCGCCCTCGTTCCGCCCGCTCTTGCGGCTGGACCGAGCGTGCACGCGCGCGCCTACATCGTCGAGGACGGACGCACGGGAGAGGTGCTCCTCGCCCACCATCCGAGCCAGCGAGCCCCCATCGCGAGCCTGACCAAGATGATGACCGTCCTGCTCACGCTCGAGCGTTCGCGCCTCAGCGACGTGGTCATGATCTCGCCCGACGCGGCGGAGGTCGGGGAGTCGAGCATCGGATTGCGGGCGGGCGAGAAGATCTCGGTGCGCGACCTGGTCGAGGCCGCGCTCATCCAGAGCGCGAACGACGCCGCCTGGGCGCTCGCCGACCACGTGGGGCACGGGGACGAGGCCAGGTTCGTCGCGCTGATGAACCGGCGGGCGCGGCAGCTCGGGCTGAAGGACACGCACTTCGTCCGTCCGGACGGCCTCGACGCTCCGGAACATGTCTCGAGCGCACGCGACGTGACGACGCTGGCGCGCCTGCTGATGCAGAAGCCGGTCGTGCGCAAGATCGTCGCGATGCGCGATGCGACGATCGAAGGCGATCGGCGGCTGCACACATGGAACGACCTGCTCGGCGCCTATCCGGGCGTGGTCGGCGTGAAGACGGGGCACACGGCTGCGGCCGGCTGGTCCCAGGTAGGCGCTGTCCGCGGCCCGGGGGTCACCGTCTACGCGACGATCCTCGGCAGCCCCTCGCGGCGGGCTCGCAACGACGACCTCGCCGCGCTCATGACGTGGGGCCTCGCGCGCTTCCACGTCGTCGATGTCGTCTCGGCGGGACGCGCCTACGCGAGTGCGCGGACTTCCTATGACAAAGGCCAGGTCGACCTCGTGGCGCCGCGGTCGGTCGGGCGTGCCGTCGTCGCCGGCCGCCCCCTGGTGGAACGTATCGTGGCGCCGATGGGTGTCGACCTTCCCGTCCGCAAGGGCGAGAAGCTCGGCGAGGTGCGCGTCTACGAGCGGGGAAAGCTCGTGGCGCGCTCACCGCTCGTCGCCGCCCGTTCGATCGACAAGCCCGGCGTTGCCGGTCGCGCGGGCTGGTATCTCAAGCGAACGGCGCACAACATGTGGGGATGGGTTACGTGAGCCTGAGGCCATGATCGTCACCGTCACGCTCAACGCCGCCCTTGACCGCACGCTGACCGTGCCCAACTTCCAGCGCGGCCAGCGGCACCGCGCAAGCGGCGGGCTGACCCTCGCGGGCGGCAAGGGGATCAACGTGGCGCGTGCGCTGAAGCGGCTCGACGTGCCGGTCGTCGCGACCGGGCTCGCGGGTGGTCTCACCGGAACGCGCATCGTCGAGGAACTGACCGGCGAAGCGATCCTCAACGACTTCGTGCGCATCGCCGACGAGTCCCGCACCTCGACCGCCGTCGTCGACCCGACCGCGAGCTCGTACACCGAGATCAACGAGTGGGGCCCGCACGTCGATCCGGAGGAGCTGGGCATGCTCCGCGAGAAGCTGCGCTACCTGTCAAGCGCTGCGGACGTCGTCATCTTCGCCGGCTCGCTCCGGGAACAGCCGGGGAGCCGTTCCTCGTCTCGCCGAACCAGCGCGAAGCCGAGAGCCTCGTCGGCCAGGAGTTCCACGAGGACCAGGACTTCATCCAGGCGCTCGACGACATCGCCGAGCTGGGCGCGCGCAACGTCCTGATCACGCAGGAGGCGGGTTGCTTCGCGCTCGTCCGCGAGGAGCGGGAGGTAAAGCGCCTGCGGGCTGTGGCGCCCGAGGTCGACCCGGTGTCGACCGTTGGCTCCGGCGACGTGCTCGTGTCTGCCTTCCTGGCGGCGCGCTACGCGGGCAAGCCGATCGACGAAGCGCTTCGCTCCGCGGTTGCAGCCGGCGCCGCCTCGACGCTCGAGGTCGGCGCGGGCCGCTTCGACCCGCGCGAGGCGGGTCGTCTTGCTGGCGGCGTGGAGGTGACGGAGCTCGAACCGGTCGTCTCCTGAGGCTGGTACGATCGACTGCCACTTGAGAGGCGTGACGAGAGAGCGGTTTTCCGGCCCAGGCGATCTATCGAGCCTGGGCTTTTTGCTTCTGGGGGGTGGTGTTCGGTGGACGTAGAGATCGGGCGCGGCAAGAAGGCACGACAGGCCAAGGCATCGCTTGCGATGCCGCCTAAAGGATGTGCGGGCTTTGCCCGCGCATCCGTCTTCAACCGTACGCCTGGAAATGCGCGTACTGGAGGCGGCGCATGGACGTAGAGATCGGACGCGGCAAAAAGGCGCGACAGGCGTACGGATTTGATGACATCGCGATCGTCCCCAGCCGCAGGACGCGCGACCCGCAGGACGTCGACATCGGCTGGAAGCTCGGCCCGCACCTGCTCGAGCTCCCGCTTCTCGCCTCCGCGATGGACGGCGTCGTCTCGCCGAAGACCGCGATCGCGCTCGGCAAGCTCGGCGGCCTCGGCGTCCTCAACCTCGAGGGCATCTACACGCGTTACGAGAACCCCGACGCCGAGCTGGAGCGGATCGCGAAGCTGCCGAAGGACACCGCGACGCTCACGCCGCAGAAGGTGCGCGACCACTACGAGATCGCGCTCGAGGCCGGGCTGGACGTGCTCGTCATCCAGGGCACGGTCGTGTCGGCCGAGCACGTGTCCTCGAACGGCCAGGCACTCAACCTGAAGGAGTTCATCGCGAGCCTGCCGATCCCAACGCTCGTCGGCGGCTGCGCCTCGTACCAGACCGCGCTCCACCTGATGCGCACCGGCGCGGAGGGTGTGCTCGTCGGCGTCGGGCCGGGGCACGCGTGCACGACCCGCGGCGTCCTGGGGGTCGGCGTCCCGCAGGCGACCGCCATCTCCGACGCGGCCGCGGCCCGCGTTCAGCACCTGCTCGAGACCGGGAAGTACGTGAACGTGATCGCCGACGGCGGCATGCGCACCGGCGGAGACATCTCCAAGGCCGTCGCGTGCGGCGCGGACGCCGTGATGGTCGGCTCGCCGCTCGCGCGCGCGAAGGAGGCGCCCGGCCGCGGGTTCCACTGGGGAATGGCGACATTCCATCCGACGCTGCCGCGCGGCGCCCGCGTCCAGGTCGACCAGACTGCCTCGCTCGAGGAGATCGTGGTCGGGCCTGCGCGCGAGAATGACGGAACGCTCAACCTGATGGGCGCGCTCCGCACGTCGATGGCGACCTGCGGCTACGAGTCGATCCACGACTTCCAGAAGGCCGAGATCATGCTCGCGCCGTCGATCAAGACCGAGGGCAAGTCGCTGCAGCAGGCGCAGAAGATCGGGATGGGCTAGTGGGCGAGGTCGTTCCGCTTCCGGTTCCAGAAAAGGCGCCGGAGGAACGGCCCGTCCTCGTTCTCGACTGCGGCGGGCAGTACTCGCAACTGATCGCGCGCCGGGTGCGCGAGTGCCGTGTCTACTCGGAGCTCGTCCCCCACAGGATCAGTCCGCAGGAGATTCAGGCGAGGAATCCCTTGGCGCTCGTCCTGTCGGGCGGTCCGGCGTCCGTCTACGCGGAGGGCGCGCCCAAGGTCGATCCGGGCATCTTCGAGCTCGGGATCCCGACGCTCGGCATCTGCTACGGGATGCAGCTGATGGCGCAGGACCTCGGCGGGCGCGTCGAGCGGACGGGCGTCTCGGAGTTCGGCAAGACGGAGTTCACGGCCGAGGACAGCGAGCTGTTCGTCAACCTGCCGCCCGAGCAGATCGGCTGGATGAGCCACCGAGACTCGGTGACCGCGCCGCCGGAGGGTGCGCGCGTCGTGGCTTCGTCGCAGTCGACTCCGATCGCGGCGTTCGAGGATTCGGAGCGGCGGCTGTACGGCGTCCAGTTCCATCCCGAGGTCGTGCACACGCCGTACGGGAACGAGCTGCTGAAGAACTTCCTCTACTCGGTGGCCGACGCGCCCGCGACGTGGACGGCCGCGGCGGTGATCGAGGAGCAGGTGGAGCGGATCCGCGCCCAGGTCGGGTCGGAGCGGGTGCTGTGCGCGTTGTCGGGAGGCGTCGACTCTGCGGTCGCGGCGCTGCTGGTCTACAAGGCCGTCGGCGACCGGCTGACCTGCGTCTTCGCCGACCACGGGCTGCTCCGCAAGGACGAGGCGGCGCAGGTCGTCGAGACCTTCAGCAACCACTTCCACGTCCCGCTCGTCCACGTCGACGCCGAGGAGCGCTTTCTCGGCAAGCTGGCGGGCGTCACCGATCCCGAGGAGAAGCGGCGCGCGATCGGCGAGGAGTTCATCCGCGTCTTCGAGCAGGAGTCCGAGCGGCTCGGGCAGATCAGGTACCTCGTCCAGGGAACGCTCTACTCGGACGTGATCGAGTCCGGCGGGGACGGGAGCGTGGCGGCAACGATCAAGTCGCACCACAACGTCGGCGGCTTGCCCGAGGACATCGACTTCGAGCTCGTCGAGCCGTTGCGTTTGCTGTTCAAGGACGAGGTGCGCCGCGTGGGCGAGGAGCTCGGGCTGCCCGAGCGGATGGTCTGGCGCCAGCCCTTCCCGGGGCCGGGGCTTGCGATCAGGATCATCGGCGCGGTGACGCGCGAGCGGCTCGAGATCCTGCGCGAGGCGGACGCGGTGCTCCAGGATGAGGTGCGGCGCGCCGGTCTCTACCGCGACCTGTGGCAGAGCTTCGCGGTGCTGCCGGCGATTCGCTCCGTGGGTGTGCAGGGCGACGAACGGACGTACGCGTATCCGATCGTGATCCGAGCAGTGACGTCGGAGGACGCGATGACCGCGGACTGGGCGCGGTTGCCCTACGACCTGCTGGAGACGATCTCGAGCCGGATCATCAACGAGATCCCGGCCGTCAACCGCGTGGCGCTCGACATCTCGTCGAAGCCGCCCAGCACGATCGAGTGGGAATAGACGTCGTCGCGGAGCCACCTGGGGACGACGCGTGCGCGTTCCCTAACAGGGTCTGACCCTGTAAAGGCTCACGGGGTCAGACCCGGTAAAGGGGGGCAAGGCTTGCACGGCGAGATTCGTGACCGGCAAGACGACAATCCGCCGTCCTGTGGACAGAACGTGCGCGTTTCGTAACGGGGTCTGACCCCGTTCAGGTTGGCGTGAAGCGGGGATAGCGGGCTCGGACTTCGTCGACGAAGGTGGCTAGACGGTCGTCGACGACCGTCACCTTCGCGTGCATGAAGTCGTGCACCGTGCCCTCGCCCCAAGGCGTGGACGGCTTGGCCGAGAAGTCCGCCTTCAGCGCCTGCCGCAGCAACGGCAGCTTCCACGCAGCGTTCCCGTCGATGCCCCACTGGTAGATCACGCCCTCGATCTGCGGTTGATCGAGGCAGCCCGCGATGTCGAGCCCGTCGTCGAGCCGCTCGCAAAGCGCGGACAGCACGGCCGCCACGGTCAGCACCGGCGAGCAAATCCGTACCCGGCGCCTCGCCCGCCTGATGCGTTTCGCGATCCGCCGCGACAGCGCCTCGCCGAACCCGGGCGTGAACCACGCGCGCATCTGGTTTCCCGCAACGCGCAGCGGGTTCGGCTCGACGAAGCCGCTCTCCTCGACGATCCCCTTCGACCAGAGCTCCTCGAAATCGGCTGTGTAGTCGGCGGCGATCCCCGGCGACGCGACGATCACGATCACGTTCTCCTGCCGCGACCAGGAGTCGTCCGTCCAGTTCGTCGACCCCGTCCAGACCGCCTCGCCGTCGCGAACCGCGTACTTGTGGTGCATCAGGTCGGGGATGCCGGCGATCGGCCGGTGCGGCACGCCCAAGGAGGAGATCAACTCGACGTCCGGCTCCGGCGGAGGCGGCACGGGAATCGGGTTCCGGTGCCCGACGTCGTAGATCATCCGCACCGCGACCCCCCGCGCAGCGGCCCTCTTGATCGCGCCGCCGACGATCTCGGCTGTTTCGGGCACGAGGTGAAAGTCGTACTGAGCGAGGTCGAGCGACTTCTGAGCGGCGCCGAGGAACGACGCGACCTCCCCTGCCACGTCGCCGGCGCGCTGACCGCCGTCCGTGAGCGTCCGGATCTCGAGCGAGTCGCTCAGCGGACGGTGGCCAGGCCGCCGAGCTGGCGCCACCGGCCGGCATGGAAGCGCAGCATCCGGGTGCGCTCGACCGGGTAGTAGTCGTTCGGGCCGGTCCGCACGGTCACCCCTTTGACGAAGAACGGATTCGCGCGCTCGTCCAGGTGCGTCGCCGCGCGGAGGAGGCTCGCCCGAGTCGGCTGGGCACCGGCGCGGCGCAGCGCGTCGACCATCGTGTACGCCGCCGCCATCCCATACAGGTGGGCAACCTCCTTCACCTTCGCGCCCGGCAGGTAGCGCCGCAGGATCTGCTTGTAGAGCTTGACCCCTGGATCCTTGGCGAGCGCGGGATCGGTCGGATCCTTGAGGAACTGGCTCGAGATCGTCCCTTCGACGAGACGCTTGCTCGTGTTCCGCTGGACGACGTCCATCACGAACGGGTCGATCGAGACCGAGTTGACGAAGATCCGCGGCTTCCACCCGAGCTTGTGGATCGCGAGGTACGCCTGGATCGTCTGGGTCGGCAGCGCGAAGATCATGATCGTGTCCGCGTGTGAGGCCTTGAGCCGCGCGATCTGCGCGTTCAGGTCCGAATCGGACAGTTGGTAGGTCTGGACGGCCGTGATGCGCGACGACAGCGAGCCGAGCCCGGCCCGGAGCCCAGTGAACATGTCCTGCCCGTACTCGGAGTCCTCGTGGAGGACGGCGATGCGGGACTTGGGGCGCGTCCGCTTGACGTAGCGCCCGTAGAGTGCGCCCTCGCCTGCGAAACGCGGCAGGTAGCCCATCGTCCACGGGTAGCGCCTCCGTTCGAGCGCCAGCGCCGACAGGCCGCTCCCGACGAAGAGCTGCGGGACTCCGAGCTGGTTCAGATACGGCCGGACCGCGAGCGCGTGCTCTGTCCCGACGCTGTTGAAGATGGCGAACACCTTGTCGTCCTCGACGAGCTCGCGCGTCTTGCGGACCGTCTCGGACGGGTTGTACGCGTCGTCGAGATAGAGGTACCGGATCTTGCGGCCGCGCACTCCACCGCGATCGTCGACGTACTGGAAGTACGCGTTCGCCCCGCGCGCGACCGCGGCGTACGCGACTTCGTCGCCGCTCAGCGGGACCGTCCCGCCGAGCAGGATCGTGTCGCTCGTGATCCCAGGATCGCCCGCGCTACCGGCCAGCGCGGCGGGCAGGCCAACGGCGAGCGCAGCCGGCAAGAAGATGAGGGCGAGGCGGCGCAACGCTCGGATTATCCTGTCGACGTGCCTACGTCGCCAGCGAAGAGGCTCATCCTCCTGTACGCGTTGCTCACGGCTGTGACCTATCCGTACGCCGCGATCGCCGGCGAGCTGGACTATCCCGGCTTCGGCGAGACGGTGTTCTCGCTCGTGGTCTACGGCGCGATCATCTTCGGGTTGTGGCGAGGATCGGGCGTCGCGTGGGGGTTCGCCGCGGTCCTCGGCGTCCTGGCACTGATCTCGCTGTGGCTCGTCGCGCTCGGCTTCGGCCCGACGCTGGTCGTGCTGCTCGGAGTCACCCTGGCGCAGCTCGTGATCCTCTTCACACCCTCGGTGCGTGCACACGCGTTTTGATCCGGCGCCTCGCGGCAGCACAGATCGGTGCGACGTTCAACCAGTACGCAGGCTCCGCGGTTCTGTGTGGGCGGCTCGCCGACTACCTCGAGCGGCGTTCGGACGCCGAGCTGCTGCTCGTGGGGGAGGCGGCCGGCTATCGCGGCGCGCGCGTGAGCGGGATTCCGTTCACCTCGGAGCGCCAGCTGACGGGAACGGGCCCGGCCGAGGCGTCGGCGACGATCGTCCACCGCGTGCTCGAGGAGCTCGCGCTCGAGGAGCACGTGCTGCTCTGGAACGTCGTTCCGACGCACCCGCACCGCCCTGGTGAGCCGGAGTCGAACCGACCGCCCCGCGCGGCCGAGATCGAGGCGTCGCGGCCGTTCCTCGAGGCGCTCGCCGCCGGACGGCAGGTCGTCCCGGTCGGTCGCGTCGCGGAAGCAGCGCTCGGCACGGCCGGGATCCGCCACCCGTCACACGCCGGCGCTCGAGCGTTCAGGGACGGGCTGGCGGCCCGTGTCTGAGCAGCACCTCCCGATCGCGCGGAACACGGCGACCCTGGCGGTCATCCAGGCGCTTTACTCGGCCGTCCTGCAGCTCGGCGCCGCGGTGCTCTCGCTCTCCTTCGTGCTTGTCACCGGATTCCGGTCGCTCCTCGGCGCGGGCCCCGCGATCTTTCTGACGGCGTCCGCACTGTCGGCGTTCCCAGCGGGGCGCGCGATGGACCGGTTCGGACGTGTCCCGGTGATCGCTGTCGGTTTCATCCTCGGCTCGATCGGCTACTCGCTGGCCGCCGTGGGGACGCACTGGGGCTCGGGAGTCGCGCTGATCGCGGGGTTCGCGCTCGCGGGCGTGGCCGGAGCTGTGACGCTGCTGATCAGGACCGCGGCCGGAGACATGTATCCGCCCGAGCGCCGTGCCCGGGGCATCTCGTTCGTCCTCTTCGGCTCCGTCTTCGGCGCTGTGCTCGGCCCGTCGCTCTTTGGCCCGCTCTTCGCGGGCAAGGACGTCGCCGCGGACACCCTGACGGTGCCCTGGCTCGCCGCGGCGGGACTGTCGCTGATCACCTGCGGGCTCGCGCTGACGGTCCGGCCGGACACGAAGGTGATCGCGGAACGCCTCGGCGCCGCCGGGCCCGCCCCTCCGACAAGCGAGGCTGCGCCAATCCGGGAGATCATCCGTCGACCGGGCGTCCTGCCCGCGATGCTGGCGGCGATCGCGAGCTTCGGCGTAATGGTCTCCGTGATGAACCTGACGGGATTCGTCGTCGTCGACCACCACCACCACTCGCAGCAGGCCGTGTTCCCGATCATCGGAGCGCACGTCCTCGGGATGTACGCGCTCGTGCTCGTGATCGGGACGCTGATCGACAAGATCGGGCGCGGGCCCGCTCTGGCCGGCGGACTGTTCGTCATGGCGACCTCGTGCGCAGGGCTGGTCTGGGCCTCGAGCGTGCCGATGACCGCGCTCCTCCTCTTCGGACTCGGCATCGGCTGGAACCTGTCGTTCGTCGCGGCCACGGCGCAGCTCGCCGATGCGACGCTGCCTTCCGAGCGCGGCAAGGTGCTCGGCCTGAGCGACCTGCTCTCGGGACTGACAGGGGCGGGGCTCGCGTTGCTCGGCGGGGTCGCGCTGGACGTGCTCGGAGTGACGGCGCTCGCGCTCGGTGCAACCGCGATCGCCGTCGCGCCCGCGATCTTCCTGGCCAGGATCCGGCCCGCGCCCGAGCCGGCCGCCTGATCATTGGTACAATCAGCGCTTCGGCGGGCCTCGAGCTCGCCGCCTTTTTGCCATGCAAAAGACCTGGAACGCGAAGCCCGGCGAGATCGAGCGCCACTGGTACGTCGTCGACGCCGAGGGGAAAACCCTCGGTCGGCTGGCCACGCGCATCGCCGACACGCTCCGCGGCAAGGGCAAGCCGCAGTACACGCCGCACGTCGACACGGGCGACTTCGTCGTCGTCGTGAACGCGGAGAAGATCGCGGTCACGGGGAAGAAGCTCGACGACAAGATGTACTACCGGCACTCCGGCTATCCGGGCGGCCTCCGCAGCCGTCCGCTCCGCGACGAGCTCGCGCGCCGGCCGACCGAGGTGCTCCGCAAGGCCGTCAGAGGCATGCTCCCCCGGAACCGCCTCGGCCGCGCGCAGCTGCTCAAGCTCAAGGTCTACGCCGGCCCGGAGCATCCACACGAAGCCCAGGCGCCCAAGCCGCTGCCGCTGGAGAACGGAAATGGCTGAGCTGGCGCAGTACCAGGGCACGGGCAAGCGCAAGACGTCGGTCGCGCGCGTGATCCTGCGGCCCGGCGACGGCACGACGTGGATCAACGGCCGCACGCTCGAGGAGTACTTCCCGCGGCCGACGCACCGGACGACCGTGATGGCGCCGCTCAGGCTCGCCGGCGCCGAGGGCCGCTACGACCTGCGCGTTCGCGTAGCGGGTGGGGGCCCGACCGGCCAGGCCGGAGCCGTCCGCCACGGAATCGCCCGCGCGCTCGTCGAGGCCGATCCCGAGCTGCGCGTCCCGCTCAAGCGTGAAGGCTTCCTCACTCGCGACGCACGCAAGGTCGAGCGCAAGAAGGCCGGCCTGCACAAGGCCCGCAAGGCTCCGCAGTTCAGTAAGCGCTAGTCAGGGCAGCGCGCTGAAGCAGTCCCGGGGCGGCGTTTCGGCTCCAGGCGTCCCCTCGCAGATCCCGTAGAGACCCAACAGCGCTCTGTAATCCCATAGCTGGTCGAGCGCCCTGTTCGGCGGGTGCATGCTCGTGAAGCCCCAGGGCTGGCCGTCGACGCGTAAGCGGACCCGTTCGATACCCGAGAGGCCGATGAGCGTCCGCGCCACCTGGGTCACCACGCGCGCCACGTTGACCGCGCCTGTCTCGTCCACTGAGGGCATGTCGCCGAGGTCGACCGTCGCCGTACCAGACGTCCTCGACAGCGAAGGGGCGATCGAGAACGAGCGCAGGGTCGCGCCCTTCGGGATCGCCGAAGTGATACCGGCGTCCCGCTCCGCCTCAGTCGGCCCTTCGAGGAGCGCCTCGAGCGACTGTCTTGCGAACGGCGACGATCGCCGGATCGAACGGCGAACTCCCAGCGGGGCGGTTCCGCGGTCGGTCAGGAAGTAGACGGTGGCGTTCGCCGACGTCGATGCGGGGCGGTGGCCGTGGTCGCCGCAGCCGGGAGTCGCGACCGCTACCGCCATGAGGAGAAGAACGCTTCGCACACCTCTCCTATACCGCGTCGGCGAAGATCGTTCCATGGCTCGGCAGTACTTCGGCACGGATGGCGTTCGCGGCGTGGTCGGTCAGGACCTGTCCCGGGACCTGGTCCGGAGACTAGGCCGCGCGGCAGCTGTCTGGTCGGGACGCGGCCGCGTCTTCGTCGGGCGCGACACTCGCGGCTCGGGACCTGACCTCGAGGAGGCGTTCGCGGAGGGCGTCGCATCCGCGGGTGGGAACGCCGTCGTCGCAGGCGTCTTGCCGACCCCGGCCGTCGCGCTCCTCGCCCTCGACCTCGGTGCGGTCATCTCCGCCTCGCACAACCCGCCGCAGTACAACGGGGTCAAGTTCTTCGACGCCGACGGCCGCAAGCTGAGCGACGCCTCCGAGGAGGAGATCGAGGCGCTCCTCGACGCTCCGCCGGCCGACAGCCAGGGAGCGATCGACCACGTCGGCGTCGCCACCGACAGCTACCTCGAGCACATCGTCGAGCGGTTCGGCAGCGACCTGACCGGGCTCAGGCTCGCGGTCGACTGCGCGAACGGCGCGTACTCGGGAATCGCGCCGCAGGCCTTCGAGCAGCTCGGTGCCGAGGTGACGGCGGTCGCCGCGGATCCGGACGGCACGAACATCAACGTCGGCTGCGGCGCAACCGATCTCTCCCTCCTCCAGCGCACGGTGACGGCGGGCGGGTACGACCTCGGGATCGCCTTCGACGGTGACGGCGACCGCATGCTCGCGGTGGACGCGGAAGGCGACGCGATCGACGGAGACCAGATCCTCGCCGTGCTCGCGCTCCACCTCGGCGTCGACCTCGTCGCGGTGACGGTGATGACGAACCTCGGCTTCCACCAGTTGATGGGCGAGCACGGAATCGAGGTCGTCGTCACGGACGTCGGTGACCGCTACGTGCTCAAGGCGCTGCGCGAGCGCGAAGCCCTGCTCGGCGGCGAGCAATCGGGCCACATCATCTACCTCCGCGACCACGTGACCGGTGACGGCCTCGCCGCGGCGCTGCTCCTCTGCGGCGCGCTCCAAGGGCGGACGCTCCACGAAGCGGCGGCCGTCATGCCGCGCTACCCGCAGGTCCAGGAAAACGTCCCGGTCGTCACGAAGAGCCTGCCTCCCGCCCTGCTCGACGTTGTCGAGCGCAGCAACGAGGAACTGTCCGGAGAAGGGCGCGTTCTCGTCCGGCCCTCCGGGACCGAGCCGGTCGTACGGGTCTTAGCCGAAGCGAGGGATTTTCAAAAGGCAACACTCCTCTGTGCTAGGATCAGCGACCTGGTTCGACGAGAGCTCGGTTGACGGGCCCCCGACGCGGGGGGTCGGGGAGGCCGGGCTTTTGCGCTTCAAAAGGGAGGTCTGAGGATGTGCGGCATCATCGGATACGTCGGGCCACGGCGGGCAAAGCCACTGCTCATCCACGGTCTGGAGCGCCTCGAATACCGTGGCTATGACTCGGCCGGCCTCGCGATGCTCGAGGACGAGGGCCTCGACTACATCAGGGCGGTCGGGAACCTCTCCAACCTGAAGCAGATCGCGAAGCACAACGGCTCGCAGTCCTCGACCGGGCTCGGCCACACGCGCTGGGCCACGCACGGCAAGGTCTCCGAGCAGAACGCTCACCCGCTCACCGGCTGCGACCACTCGAAGATCGCGGTCGTCCTGAACGGGATCGTCGAGAACTTCCGCGAGCTCAGGGCCTCCCTCGAGAAGGACGGCCACGTGTTCAGCACCGAGACGGACGCAGAGGTCGTCGTCCATCTCGTCGAGCGGCACTACGACGGCGACCTGGCCTCGGCCGTGCGCGCTGCCTACCAGGAGCTCGAAGGCCACTTCGCCTTCGTCGTCGTCCACTGCGACCATCCCGAGGAGCTCGTCGGCGCGCGCGTTCAGTGCCCGCTGATCGTCGGAGTCGGCGACGGGGAGATGTTCCTCGCCTCGGCCGCGACGGCGTTCCTGCGCGAGACGAACCGCCTCCAGCTGATCGAGGACGGCGAGGTCGTCTCCATCACGCCCGACGGAGCCACGTTCACGAGCGTCAGCAACGGGTCCGACCCCCTCGAGCGCGACGTGATCACCGTCGACTGGGACGACGAGGCCGCCGAGAAGTCCGGCTACGAGACGTTCATGCTCAAGGAGATCTACGAGCAGCCGGAAGGCGTCCGCGAGACGATCGGCGACCGCGTCCGCCACGGGAAGCTCCTGCTCGAGACCCTCGGGCTGACCGACCGGGAGATCAAGAACCTGAGGCGGATCGTCGTCCTCGCGTGCGGCACGTCGTACCACGCGGGCGTCGTCGGCCGGTACGTGATCGAAGAGTGGGCGCGCATCCCGGTCGAGCCGGACATCGCGAGCGAGTGGCGCTATCGGAACCCGGTCCTCTCGAAGGACACGCTCGTGATCGGGATCTCCCAGTCCGGCGAGACTGCGGACGTGCTCGCGGCGATGAAGCTGGCCCGCGAGAAGGGCGCGCGAACGGTCGCGATCACGAACATGATGGGCTCGCAGCTGACCCGCGAGGTCGACTCCGTGCTTTACACGCGCACCGGCCTCGAGGTCGGCGTCGCGGCGTCGAAGACGTTCACCGCGCAGGTGGCGCTGATCAGCCTGATCGCGCTCAAGCTCGCCGAGGTCAAAAAGACGATCGCGCAAGAGGAGATCGAGTTCATCCTCGACCAGCTGTACGAGCTGCCCGAGAAGATGCAGGCCTTCCTCGACGGGAGCCACCCGATCGAGGAGATCGCGCAGCGCTACCACGACAAGCCGTTCTTCCTCTACCTCGGACGGCACATCGGCCTGCCGGTCGCGCTCGAGGGCGCGCTCAAGCTGAAGGAGATCTCGTACATCCCGACCGAGGCGTACTCGGCCGGCGAGATGAAGCACGGCCCGATCGCGCTGCTCGACCTCGAGACCCCGGTCGTCTGCATCGCGACGAACTCGCACGTCTACGACAAGGTCGTGTCGAACATCCAGGAGACGCGGGCTCGCGGCGCGCACGTGATCGCGATCGCCACTGACGGGAACGAGGACATCCAGCACCACGCGGACGACGTGATCTACGTCCCGAAGACGCCGGCGTTCCTACAAGCGGTGCTGGCGATCCTGCCGCTCCAGCTGCTCGCCTACCGGATCGCGCGCCTGCGCGGCCTCAACGTCGACCAGCCGCGGAACCTGGCGAAGACCGTCACAGTGGAGTAGTCACCTCCACCCTTTCCGCCCTCGCTCTCTACCGGGCCGCGAGCGAACGGCTCTACGCACGCAAGGTGATGCGGAGCTACCTGCGCCCGGTGCCCGAGCCCGTCGAGCAAGCCACCGGCTAGACCCAGAGGGACCCGCAGCGACCCCTGCGGTGTAATAGGAGCGATGAAGAAGCTAATTCTCGCCTTCGCGGCGGGTGCGCTCATCCTGGCCGCAGTTGCCATCGCCGATCCCCGCCCTGGTCATCTTCCCCGCCTCTTGCTCGTTCCGAAGCGTCACTCGGAGCTCGGGGTCATTTACAGGCGCGACGCCGTCTACCTCGTTCGTGTCGATCCGCGCACGCTGAAACCGCCTGCCGCCGGACTGCGACTCCCGCGCTGCGGCTCCGCGGCGGCCTTCGCTCCCGGCGGCAGCCGGCTCGCTCTCGGAGGCGCGGACGGAAGGGTCTGCCTCGTCGGAACGAAGAGCCTTCGACTTCGCCGCGTAATCGAGACGGGAGCCGATGGAGACGTGATGGCCCTACAGTGGAGCGGCTCGCATCTCCTTGCTCTCGTTCAGCACGAAGACGACTCACTCGTCGCGGTCGACGCGGGGTCGCGGCAGGTAATCGCTCGCCGAGCACTCGTCGGCTCGCTCCAGCAGACGGCCAAGACGCCCGCGGGATTGCTCCTGCTCTACGGACCAGCGAAGGAGATCGGGCCCTCCCGGTTGTTCCGCTTCGGACCCGACGGATCACTTCTTCAGATCGCCACCCTCGACCGGATCCCGTCCGGCTTCCAGTTCTTGGGTGGGGAGGAAGGGCCGACATCTCATGCGAGACCGGCATTGGCCGTCGATCGCTCGGGCAATCGCGCGTTCGTCGTCGGGGCGGGGACGCCGGTTG
>VAXT01000009.1 GCA_005883245.1 Actinomycetota bacterium
ACGATCGGCGTCGCCACGCCGGGGCAGGTGCGGCGGCTGATCGAGGACAGCGGCGCATCCGGCTTCCATGGGCACAACACGCGGAACACCGGCTTCGCGAACGCCTACGCCGCGCTCGAGGGCGGCGCGGCCACGCTCGATTCGTCGATCGGCGGGCTCGGCGGCTGCCCGTTCGCGCCCAAAGCGACCGGCAACGTCGCCACCGAGGATCTCGTCTACATGCTCGAAGGCGACGGCGTCGAGACCGGCGCCGACCTCGATGCCCTGGTCGCCACCTCCGAGTGGCTGGAGGCCGTCCTCGGGCGGCCTCTCGAAGGACAGCTCTACCGAGCCGGAGACTTCCCGGCTAGCCGTACCGCTCGATCGACCTGACGCGGTCGTGGCGGTCGGCCACCCCGCGATCTCGACCGGGCCCGCCGTTCACGAGGTCGCGCCGCCCGTCGTAGGAGTCGATGAAGTCGCGGCCAGGGCCGCCGAAGAGCCGGTCCTGCCCCGGATGTGCAGAGAAGGGGACGTCCCCGACGATGATGTCGTTGCCGCCACGTCCATGGACGACGTCGTTGCCGCCCTGCGCGAAGATCATGTCGCCCTTCGCCGTCCCGACGAGCACGTCGTTGCGCTTGGTCCCCTGGAGAACGCATGGACGCAAGCCCGGAGGCGCCGGAGCTGCGGGCCGCCACGACGGGCCCCAGGCCGGAACCCCACTGGGCCCGAGGAGGATGTGCCTGTTCCGGCCATCACCGTCCGCGACGTACATGTGATCTCCGGGGCCCGTCTCCACCTTCGGGTCGGTGTTGTCGACAGCGACCCAGACCAGCTTCGTCCCATCCGGCGAGAACGAGGCTCCGCCCTCTCCGAGCCGGGGCGTCCGCGTCACGAAGGAGACGTCCGTGCCATCCGACTGCGCGAGTGCGAGATCGTCGCCGCGCGTGAAGACGATCTTCCGCCCGTCGGGCGACCAGTCGAAGCCGGTTGCGTTCCCGAGCAGGAGACGAGAGCCCGACCCGTCGGCACCGATGACGTGGATGCCGTCTGTGAGCGTGAACCCGAGCACGCGTCCGTCCGGGAACCACTGAGGGTCGCCAAGCTGCCTCGTCGGATCGACTGCAGTGTTGGGGACGATGTCCGCGCCGGAGCCGTCGGGGCGTACCGTGACGAGCTGCTCGACGTTCGGATCGGACGCCACGTAGACGATGCGCGTTCCGTCCGGGGACCAGTCCGGAGCCCAGCTGAACTGGGTGCTTCCGTGAGTGAGATTCAGCAGGTGGCTGCCGTCGGCGTCCGCGACGAAGACATCGGCCGTGAGCAGCCCCGTTTGGCGGAAGAAGGCGACGCGGTTCCCGTCGGGCGACCACGCGATCCCTCCGTCGGCCGCCGGGTCCGTGACTCGCCGGCCGCCGAGGCAGATTCCCCCTCCGAGCGGCGTGAAGCCGTAGTCCGAGACTCCGGGGGCAACCGTGAACGAGAGCGTCGGCGTGCGAGCGATGGGCGACGCCGAGGCACCCACGCCACCCGCGAGCGCCGCGGCTGCGGTGATGATCACGGCCCACCTCATGGGCCTCAGGCTAGCCCTGGGCGATGAGGGTTCTGTTAGGCGGTCAGGGAATAGAGGTCGACGGTCATCCTCGTGAACGCCTCGCCGCGGACATCGCGCCGTTCGAGCGTCTCGCCGATCTTCTCGGCGACGCGGATCGAGGCAGTATTCTCGGGCGCGATCAGCGAGATCACGCGCTCGCGCCCCAGTTCGCCAAGGGCGTGGTCGCGGCAGGCCAGCGCTGCCTCGGTCGCGTAACCGTTGCCCCAGAGCGAGCGGACGACCGTCCAGCCGATCTCGAGCTCGAGGTCTCCGTCGAGCCGTTCGTGCATTGCGTTCGCCCAGCGCTCGGGATCCCAGAGGAGATAGCCGACCCGACCGACGAGCCGCTCGTCCTCCTTACGCAGGACGCTGAACAGTCCGACGCCATGCCGCTCCCAGTGTCCGAGCATGCGCTCGATCGCGTTCGGCACCTGGTCTCGCGGCAGGGTCGTGCCGCTCAGGTACTGCACCACTTCTGGATCGCCCCAGAGCTCCGCATACCCGTCCAGGTCATCCATCTTCGGTTTGCGAAGGATGAGCCGCTCGGTCTCGAGCCGCACGTGCTTAGACGGCCACCTGCTGGCGTTGCGTGAAGTTGAAGACCGAGAAGAAGCGCTCTAGATCCGCCGGCTTGCCGGTCTCGATCGTGACCTGGCCGCCTGCGAGAGCGACGCGAGCGTCGATCTGGCTCGAGGCCAGGCCGAAGAACGTCTCCCGGTCCGTGGCGAAGTCGAGGTCCGCGTCGTCCGCAGCTCCGACCTCGACGTGGACCGTGCTGTCCTCGAGGTGCACGGTGTAGACGTCGTCGGCGACGCGGACGACGTACGTGGCGGTCAGCCCCTCCGCCGCGTGGGGGTCGAGCAGCGCAGCGAATGCGTTGAGGCCCCAGTCGGGATAGAAGTCCTCACCCTCGGCCGGGGGCGGGAGCGAACGGGCGCCCCAGCGGGCGAGAGCATAGAGCGGCTCCTCGAGCTCGCGGCCGTACTCGGTCAGCTCGTAGACGGTCGAAGCGGCCGGGGGCGGGAGCCGCCGCTTCTCCACGATCCCGCCTGCCTCGAGCTCTCGAAGCCGCGAGGCGAGGATGTTCGTTCCCACGCCGGGCATTCCGTCGATCAGGTCGGTGTACCGCTTGGGGCCCTTCAGGAGCTCCCGGACGATCACGAGCGACCACCGCTCACCGACGAGCTCGAGCGCATGACAGACGGGGCAGTACTGGTCATAGCGCCTGTTCTTGGTCATCGCGAACGCATCATAGCGCACACACTTGCTGTAGAGAAGTGGATACTTGCAAAAAACAAGTGCATCGTGCTAGGTTGCAAGCTAGTGACTACTAGGCAAGAAAGGAACAGACCGTGATCTCATCTGCTCGACGCAAGTGGTTCGGGCTCGCGCTGCTCTTGCTCGTGCAGTTTATGGTCGTGCTCGACATCGCGATCGTGAACGTGGCGCTGCCTTCGATCAAGATCGACCTGGGCTTCTCCCAGGAGAATTTGCAATGGGTGATCAGCGCCTACGCGCTCTTCTTCGGCGGCTTCCTGCTGCTGGGTGGACGCGCAGCTGACCTGCTCGGACGCCGCCGGATGTTCCTGGTCGGAGTCGTCCTCTTCACCACTGCCTCGCTCGTGTCCGGTTTCGCCTGGGGCGAAGGGCCTCTGATCGGCGCGCGCGCCATGCAGGGGCTCGGCGCGGCGATCATCACTCCTGCGGCGCTCTCCATCCTGATGACGACCTTCGCGGAAGGGAAGGAACGGAACGCGGCGCTCGGCGCATGGGGAGGCGTCGGCGCGTTCGGAGCCGTCGCCGGCGTCCTGCTCGGTGGCGTCCTCACCGACCTCCTGAGCTGGAACTGGATCTTCTTCGTCAACGTTCCGGTCGGCATCCTCGGGCTCGTGCTCGCCCCCTTCCTGATCAACGAGAGCCGCGATGCGACCGCCGAGAGCTACGACCTGCCCGGGGCCGTCCTCGTCACGAGCGGACTGGTGACACTAGTCTACGCCATCACGCAGGCCAACCACTTCGGCTGGGGGTCGGCCACGACGATCGGTCTCTTCGTCGCGGCCGGCGCACTGATCGCGGCGTTCCTGGGCTGGGAGGCCCGAGCCAAGGATCCGTTGATGCCGTTCTCGATCTTCCGGCTGCGGACGCTCGTCGGAGCCAACATCGCCGGGTTCATCCTGGGAACGGCCTTGTTCGGAATGTTCCTGATGCTGACCCTCTACATGCAGCAGGTGCTCGGCTACTCGGCGATGAAGACGGGCGTCGCCTACCTCGCGGTCGCGGGCACGGCGATCATCTGGTCGACGGTCGCGGCTCAGCTCGTCACTCGCATCGGGGTCAAGCCGGTGCTCGTGGTCGGGATGTCCGCCCTCACGGCCGGGCTCCTCTACTTCACGCAGGTCTCGGTCGGCGGCTCGTACTGGACCGACCTGTTCCCAGGGTTGCTCCTGGTGGCGGTCGGCCTCGGCTTCTCGTTCGTGCCGATCTCGATCGCGGCGCTCGCCGGTGTGCAACCGGCAGAGGCTGGTCTCGCTTCGGGGCTGCTCAACACCTCGCAGCAGATCGGCGGGGCGCTCGGGATCGCCGCGCTCTCGGCGATCGCGACGTCGACGACGACCAGCGACCTCTCGAGCGGGACGACTCCTGCGTTCGCGCTCACGAACGGGTTCCAGGACGCGTTCATCGCGGGCGCAATCATCGCGTTCGTCGGCGTGCTCGTCTCGATCTTCGTAGTTAGCCGCCGCGACCTCACCGTGGAGGTTCCGGAGGTGGAGCCCGCTTTCGAGCAGGCCGCCTAGCTCATTCGAGTGGGCCGTCGGGCTTCCGGCTCGGCGGCCCGCTCAGAACAGGATCGTCTTCACGAGCCAGACGATGATCACGAGCGTCAGGACGACGAGCAGGAGCTCGATCAGCCCGATGACCGTGAACCGGAGCATGTTCACCTGGCCTTTGGCCTTGCCTTTGCCTTTCCCCTGGCTGAGCGACGCCTCGACCATGTCAAGCACGTGGCGCTCGATTCGCTCCCCGAGCTCGTCCGAGGCGCTCTTCGGCGCGTGCGTCTTCAGCGGTGGGAACTCCTGGTCGCCATCGATCGCGAGCTGGTAGATCCGCTCGTGCTGAACGTCCTTCAGATGCTGCTGTCCGAGGTCGACGACAGAGGCACCTTCGGGAAGGTCGTTCCCCAGCAGGGCGCGGGTCGTCTCCGAGAGCAGGACCTGGCCGCCGTGACCCGCCGAGCAGATGCGTGCCGCGCGCACGACGTCGAGCCCGAGGTAGCCCTCGTCGCCGACCGAGGGCTCGCCGGTGTGCAGGCCCATCCGCACGCGAACCTCCCTGTTCTGCGGCCACTCGTGCGCCGTGAGCGCGCGCTGCGCAGCGACCGCGCCGGCGACCGCGTCTCGCGCACGCGTGAACGAATAGAAGAACGCGTCGCCCTGGGTGTCGACCTCGGCACCGCCCTTGTCACCGAGGTTTTCCCTGAGTAGCCGCCGGTGATCGCGAACGACCTCTCCGTAGGAGTCGCCGAGCTCCTGGAGCAGCCGCGTCGAGCCCTCGATGTCGGTGAAGAGGAACGTGACGGTGCCTCCGGGAAGCGTTGCCATGGTGCGTGAGTGTAGGGTCGAGGGGCGATGAACGCAGTCGCACCGGATCCCCGCCGCTGGAAGGCGCTCATCCTGATCTGCACCGCGATCTTCGTCGTGGTGCTGGACATCGCGATCGTCAACGTCGCGCTCCCGTCGATCGGCACCGACCTCCACTTTGCCGAGCGGAACCTGCAGTGGGTGATCACGGCCTACGGCCTGACGTACGGCGGCTTTCTGCTCCTCGGCGGCCGCGCCGCCGACCTGATCGGGCGCCGCATCATGTTCATGATCGGGCTCGCGCTCTTCGGCGCCGCCTCGCTCGTTTGCGGGCTCGCGACGTCGTCCGGGATGCTGATCGTCGCGCGAGGCGTCCAGGGGCTCGGCGCTGCGATCGTGACCCCGGCCGCGCTCTCGATCATCTCGGTCACCTTCACCGAGGGCAGCGAGCGGAACAAGGCGCTCGGCGCCTGGGGCGCGGTCGGCGGCAGCGGCGCCGCGGCGGGCGTGCTGATGGGCGGCATCCTGACGAAGTACCTGGGCTGGGAGTGGATTTTCTGGGTCAACGTCCCGGTCGCGGCGATCGTCCTGATCCTGACGCCGATCTACGTGCGCGAGAGCCGCCGCGAGGACGTCGTCCACGACTACGACCTGCCGGGAGCGATCAGCGTCACCGCGGGCCTGATCGTGCTCGTCTACGCGATCTCCCAGGCGCCGGTCGTGGGCTGGGGAACGTTCCGCACGATCGGCCTGCTCGTCTTTGCCGGCGCGCTGCTGGCGTTCTTCCTCATCTGGGAGTGGCGCGAGGAGGAGCCGCTGATGCCGCTCGGGATCTTCAGGATCCGCCTCGTCGCGGCCGCGAACGCAGTCGGTTTTCTTCTCGCCGGAGGGATGTACGGCACGTTCCTCCTGCTGACCCTGTACATGCAGCAGGTCCTGCGCCTGTCCGTGCTGCAGACGGGAGTGGCGTTCCTGGCCACGGCCGGCACGGCGGTGGTCATGGCCGGTCCGGCCCAGGCGCTCACGACCCGCCTGGGCGCCAAGCCCGTGCTCGTGACCGGCATGGCGCTCCTCGTCGCCGGGTGCCTCTGGTACACGCAGATCTCCCCGGACGGGAGTTACCCGAAGGATCTTCTTCCGGGCTTCCTCGCGGTCGGAGTCGGCATTCCGTTCGCGTTCATCCCGATCACGATCGCGGCGCTCGCCGGCGTCACCCACGAGAAGGCCGGTCTCGCGTCGGGCCTGATCAACACGTCGCAGCAGGTCGGCGGCGCGATCGGGACGGCTGTGCTCTCGACGGTTGCGTTCACGCACGCGAAGACGCTGGCCACGCAAGGCGATCCCGCGGCGGTGGCGAGGACCGGCGGCTTCGTGTGGGGGTTCTGGGTGGCCGCCGGCATCTGGGCCGCGGGCCTGCTCGCCTCACTCATCTTCGTGCGGCGCGAAGAGGTCGCGCAGCCGGAGGCGGTCGAGCTCCCCGCCTCGCAGGCCTGAGCGGATTCTGGTTCGGCGCCGTGGCCAACCGCCTAGCCGCCGAGACCAGCCCGTATCTCTTGCAGCACGCGGACAACCCGGTCGACTGGTTCCCCTGGGGCGACGAGGCGTTTTCGAAGGCACGCGCCGAGGACAAGCCGATCATGCTCTCCGTCGGCTACGCGGCCTGCCACTGGTGCCACGTCATGGAGCACGAGTCGTTCGAGGACGACGAGACGGCCGCGTTGCTGAACGAACGCTTCGTCAACGTCAAGGTCGACCGCGAGGAGAGGCCCGACGTCGATTCGCTGTACATGGACGCGGTCGTTGCGCTCACGGGGCAAGGGGGCTGGCCGATGACGGTCTTCCTCACGCCCGAGGGCGAGCCGTTCCTCGGCGGCACCTACTACCCGCCGGAGCCGCGGCACGGGCTGCCGAGCTTCCGGCAGGTGCTGACCGCGGTCTCGGACGCATACCGCGAGCGGCGCAGCGACGTCTCGCGTCAGGCCTCGGCGATCGTCGATGCCGTGCGCCAGTCGGCCGAGCTACCGCCCTCGACCGACCCGCTCACCGAGAGCCTGCTCGGCGAGGCGTCCCGAGCACTCGCGCGCCAGTTCGACCGTGAGTGGGGCGGCTGGGGCGGAGCACCGAAGTTCCCCCAGGCCTCGACGCTCGAGTTCCTCCTGCGCATGCACCTGCGCGGGGACGAGGACGCGCTGCCGATGGTCACGCAGACGCTCGACGCGATGGCCGCGGGCGGGATGTACGACCTCGTCGGCGGCGGCTTCCACCGGTACGCGGTCGACCGCGAGTGGCTCGTCCCGCACTTCGAGAAGATGCTCTACGACAACGCGCTCCTGGGCGCGGTCTACCTCCACGCCTGGGTCGTGACCGGCGACGCACGTTACCGCAGCGTGACCGAGGAGACGCTCGACTACATGCTCCGGGAGCTGCTAGTGCCTGAGGGCGGTTTCTCCTCGGCCCAGGATGCGGACACGGACGGGGTCGAGGGCCTCACCTTCACGTGGACGGCCGACGAAGGCGCGCGCGAGGAGCTGCTCCAGCCGTTCGAGCACGGGCGATCCGTGATCCGCGGACAGCTGAGCGACGACGAGCGGGCGCGACTGTTCGAGATCCGCGAGCAAAGGCCGAAGCCCTTGCGCGACGACAAGGCGATCACCGCCTGGAACGGCCTGGCCCTGGCCGCGCTGGCGGAGGCCGGTCGGCGCCTCGAACGCGCGGACTACCTCGACGCGGCGCGTCGGCTCGGCGAGTTCATCCTCGGCCCGCTCTCGGACGAAGAGCGTCTGCATCGCACATTCCGGGCCGGCGAGGCGAAGGGCACGGGCTACCTCGAGGACTACGCGGACGCCGCGCACGGCCTGCTGGAGCTCCACGTCGCGACCGGCGAGCTCCGCTGGCTCCAGGAGGCGAACCGCCTCGCCCGCCTGGCGGTCGAGTTGTTCGCCGACGACGAGCGCGGCGGGTTCTACCTTGCTCCGGCCGACGGCGAGGTGCTCGTCGCCCGCAAGAAGGACCTCGAGGACCACCCGACGCCGTCCGGTAACTCGATGCTCGCCTCCGTGCTGCTGCGCCTGGGGCGGATCTACGGCGACGACGAGCTCGAGCGCCGAGCGGTCGGGGTCTTCCGGCTCGTCCACGGCGCGGTCACGAGAGCCCCGTCCGCGTTCGGCCATGCGCTGACCGCCCTCCAGTTCCACTTCTCACTGCCGCGGGAGCTCGCGATCGTCGGCCCGGTCGAGTCCGCGGTCGCCCGCGCCGCGCTCGAGTCGTTCCAGCCGAACACGGTGATCGCGGTCGGGCCCTCCAAAGAGATCCCGCTCCTCGCCGGCAAGACGCTCGTCGACGACAAGCCGGCCGTCTACGTCTGCGAACGCTTTGCCTGCCGGGCTCCGGTTACCGACGCCGAGGAGCTACAGGCCGGCTAGGGCCGGCGACCGGCGGAGTCCGGAAGAGGGACGAGATCCACGTTTTCGACCCGCGCTACGTGGGCGACTGCTGGGTCGGCGGTGGCGATCGCGGCGCCGTCGGCGAGCGCATGCGCGATTAGGAAGCAGTCCGCCAGTGAGAGCGCCTGTGCCCTTCTGTCATAGTGCTGCGCGCGAAGCTCACCGGCGACCCAGGCCTGCTGCTCGTCGGAGACCACGCTCACGAGCGAACGGCTCAGCAGGAGGGGCTCGATCACGCTGCGGAGGTCCTTGCCACTTGCGCCGTGGACGCGCGTCGCGACATCGACGGCCTCAGCGAGATTGACGGTCACTACGCGACCGTCTCCAGAGCGGAGGAGCGCTTGCACTTCGTCCGCGGCCGGACCGTCCACGACCAGAGCGATGAGCCCGTAGGCATCGAGAAACGTCAACGCCGACGCGTGGCGGCGGCCTCATCCTTCCGCGCCCTGGCCCGAAGAGACTCGGGGGACCCGAGCTTTCCCTTCAGGGCTCCCCGGGCCGCCGCGATCGGGTCCTCGGGCAACGGCCGAAGGATGACGTGGTCGCCCGCGTCTTCGACAGAAACCGATGTCGTCCCCCAGCGCCTGCGGATGCTCGCGGGGAGGGACACCTGGCCTCCTGCAGTGATCTTTCTCATCTTCATTGAAAATATCGTATTGCATTGAGCCCATCCGAACCTATTGATTCGGATTGCACGAAGATTTCACAGCCTCTTTACAAAGACCTCACTGCGCGGCGGGACACTCCTCGCCATGGCAGCCTCGACACGTTGGATCGTCCTGGCCGCCCTGGCTGCGGGGCTCACCGCCGTGGCGGCGCTCGGCGGCTCGGCCGAGGGGAAGTCTGCCGAACGTGAAGTCCCTGATCGCCGACCAGGGCGTCACCTTCGACAACAGCTTCGTCTCGTATTCGCTCTGCTGCCCATCGCGATCGACGTTCCTGACCGGCCAATACGCGCACAACCACGGCGTCTGGGGCAATGCGGCGCCGAGCGGCGGCTACTACAAGCTCGACTCGACCAACACGCTGCCCGTCTGGCTGCAGCGCGCCGGCTACCAGACGATCCATCTCGGCAAGTACCTGAATCAGTACGGCACGCGAAACCCGCGCGAGATCCCGCCCGGCTGGGGGCAGTGGTACGGGACGCCCGATCCCTCGACCTACCGCTACCTGGACTACACGATCAACGAGAACGGAAACCTCGTCCAGTTCGGCACGGCCGCCGGTGACTACAAGACCGACGTCGAGTCCCGGCTGGCAGTCGATCTGATCGCGCGCCAGGCGACCGACCCGCGCCCGTTCTTCATGTGGGTCGCGTTCGTCGCACCACATTCCGGCGCCCCGCGCGATGCCGACGATCCGACCGGGCTCGCGACGCCCTCGCCCGCGCCGCGCGACAAGGACCACTTCGCGAACGAGCCGCTGCCGATGCCGCCGTCGTTCAACGAGGCCGACGTCTCCGACAAGCCGCTCGCGATCCGGCGCCGGCCGCTGCTCAACGAGCGCGAGATCGCTGCGATCCGGGAGAACTGGCAGCAGCGCCGGGAGACCCTCCTCGCGGTCGACGAGGCGGTCGGCTCGATCGTCGAGACGTTGCGCGAGGCTGGCGAGCTCGACAACACGCTGATCCTCTTCACCTCCGACAACGGCTTCTTCCACGGCGAGCACCGCATCGCCAACGGGAAGGTGCTCTGGTACGAGCCGTCAATCCGCCTGCCGCTGCTGCTGCGCTGGACCGGGAACAAGTCGCTGCCCCGGGGCGTTCATCGTGCGGCTCCTCCAGTCGGGCCGCGACATCCTGCTCGAGACGCCCACATACGCGGCTGTCCGCTCTCCGAACTGGCTCTACGCGGAGCACGTGACCGGCGAGAAGGAGCTGTACAACCTCGCGCGGGACCGGGACGAGCTGAACAGCCTCCAGACGAACCCGAACTACGACCGGATGGAGGCGAACCTCGCCGCCCGCCTCGCACGTCTGCGCCAGTGCAAGGGCGCGGTGTGCCGCCGAGGCCCTCAGCTGTCACTTGGAGCCCGGGTTCAGCGCCGAGGCACGTGCCGTTCGTCGCGGGTGGCCGCCCGAGTGGGAGGACCTTCGTTGCGCCGGGTTTCGAACACGGTCTTCTACCTCGACGGGCACCTCCTCAAGCGTGACCGCCGGCCTCCGTTCGCAGCGTTCGTGCCGAAGCGGTTCGCGAAGCCGGGTGGGTCGCTGCTGGAGGCGCTGATCACGCTCACCGACTCGCGGCGCCAGACGCTTGGGCGCCACATCGTCGGCTGCCGCTTCTAGCGAGCTGCGGACATAAGAGAATGGCGGCGTGCGAGTCGCGACTCACCGCGCGCCGAACTTCGTCTTCACCGAGCACGAGTTCGAGCTCCCGCTCGACCACTCCGCTCTCGACGGCCGGAAGATCACGGTGTTCGCCCGCGAGGTCGTCACTCCCGGGCATGAGCGCGACGAGCTGCCCTGGCTCGTCTTCCTCCAGGGCGGTCCCGGCAGTGAAGCGCCCCGCCTGCTCAAGCTGATCGAAGACACCTGGTGGGAGCACGCGCTCAAGGACTACCGGCTGCTCCTGCTCGACCAACGCGGCACCGGCCGATCGACTCCGGTCGGCGCGCTTCCGGACCTGTCTACTCAGGAGCAGGCCCACTATCTGACCCACTTCCGGGCCGACTCG